>NYTD01000012.1 GCA_002683315.1 Deltaproteobacteria bacterium
TTGTGAAGTTCGCAATCGACCATCCATCATCTGCTGGAACTTTGGCAATGATTGTTGAACACCTGGAGTGGAAGCCCAACCAGGATGCATACAGTAGGATGATACAGGGCCATATTGTGACCAGATCCGATTGAGAATAACTTGTGCTCGTTTGGTTTGTGCGTAGGCTTTAACACCATCAAATGGTTCTTTTGGATTGATAAGGTGTTGTACGTGTAATCGAGTGGAATACATTCCTCCGCTGCTGACCCATATGATTCTAGATTGTGGATTGGATGCCAATGTTGGATACAATCGTTTTGTAAGGAGCTGTGAACCAAGAACATTGGTTGCAAATGTCCCCTCATGTCCTTGTTTTGATGTCCAACGCTCTGTTGGTAAAACTCCAGCATTGTTGATGAGTACATCGATAGAGATTTGATTGAGACGCTGAGCTGCATCATCAACACTATTTAGGTCGCTCATGTCGATTAATTCAACGTGTATATTTTGATTTCCGGTTTCTTTGATAATCTCTTGTTGTGCCTTATTTGCACGTGTTTTATTTCGGCACAGGAGATAAATATTTCCTCCTTTTCGTGCTATTTCCATAGCAGTTGCCTTTCCAAGTCCACTATTGGCTCCTGTTATGAGGTAGTTTTTATCCGTACAGTCGACGTGTAATGCTTCTTGGTCGAATTGCTGTGCGTGTCTGAGAAATCCACTTTGATCAAAACTGAAGAATATACTGGCATCCAAAAACTTGTTTTGGATATTGCGAAGAAGGGACATATGAACTCCTGTATATACATTGGCCATAACGGTATCTTCGGTTAAAGAAAGCCAGAACATAGAAAACACAGAGGTAATTATGTTGAATGTTGGTGATACGGCTCCTGATTTTTCCTTGCCCGATCAAGATGGCAATATTTTTTCACTGAAAGCGCAAAGAGGAAAAAAAGTACTGGTGTGGTTTTTTCCAAAGGCGAGCACTCCCGGATGTACTGCACAAGGCTGTAGTCTCAGAGATAACCATGAGCAACTATTAGAGAAGGATGTTGTGGTTGTTGGGATCAGCAAAGACTCGGTTCGTCGTCAAAAGAATTTTGCAACCAAAAAAGAATTTCCTTTTGTGTTGATTGCGGATGAAGAGGGCCAAGCTGTTCAAGCATTTGGTGCATGGGGCCTTAAGAAATATATGGGGCGAGAGTATGACGGAATCCTACGTTCATCATTTTTGATCAATGAAGAGGGAATTATTTCTCATGTTTTCTCAAAAGTGAAGACCAAAACACATGGAGAAGATGTATTGGTTGTTTTGGAAAGTTAGTCTAGCGCCATTCGTCAGGAATCTGGATTTTGTAGTAGAGCTCAAGTACCTTGGTCTGAGACGCTTCTAGTTCGAGGTCCCAAGACAAAAGACCCTGCTTGTTATCGATAGTATATCCTGCAGTGGTCTTTTCACCCATTTCTACATTGATCTTTTCATGTTTGGAGACTGGGATTTGATCACGAACTTCGATTGATTGCTTTTGATCGGTCAAGTTTGTAATGGTAATTCGAAATGCACGGTCAAGATACTTGTTAAAGTCGAACATTCCCTTGTTTTTCTTTTTTAATACAATCGGCTCATATTCGACGCGGTACCTTGTATCTGAACCCAGCGAGACTTCAATCGGCTCTCCCGTTGCAGTATAGGGGAGAGGATGGTGTCCCATAAATGTTCCATTTCTCTGGACTTGAATCTTACCTTTTAGAATGGGGTATGGAGAAGGATTAAAAAAAGAAATGGTTTGATAAACATAGGGGCTAATTTTGGGGATGGTAACCCAGGTTTGTTTTGCCTTTGCACTGTGCTCGTCGAGTGGGACCCAATACGGATGACCATTAGAGACAATGTCTACTTTTTTGGGAACTTCAAGCTCAAGCATGGTGCCTTGCTGTTCTACTCTTACACGAGAAGATTGTACAAAACCTCCTCCTGAAGAGAGTTGTTGTTGATCTTCAGCTTTTGACAGAAGCTGTTTGGGTTCTGTATCTTTACGCCCGTTCACGATAATTGTTTGAGGATACGGCGCGCGGGAGCCAAGCTGGGGTTGGGCTGTCGACAGAATAAGTTTGGTGTTGTTCCAGTCTTCTCCCGTGGATTGACGAATGGTTACGGCGGTTCGAATTTGTGCAGTGCCATCTTTTTGTGTGTATTGAAGATCGTATTCAGGCTCCCAGCTTGCTTGTGGGACGACATAAGAGAGTGTGGCAGGTACGGATGATGTGGTGCACCTGACAAGGACCGTTGCATTGAATACTTCGCGTTGTGGATTAAAACCCAGTCGTCTTCCTTGATCTCTCAACAGCGCGATTTGCTCTTCCATTTCATAGATTTTTTTGTTTAGGAGTTGCTTTTCTTTGTAGATGCTGAGTTCTTCATTGGAGATAAAGTCTAGATTTTCACCCCATTGTTTCGTGTTGGGAGAGTCAATGGTAGATGATTTGATCTGTGCTGACAGATAGGAACGGTAGGAGACTACTTTTTGTTCTCGATTGTTCAAAATATCCATTTTTGTACGAAGTGGAATGATATCTTGTTTTTTTGAGACGATATCATCTTCTATTTTTGCAAATTCTTCATTGAGGGGATTGCTTCGTCTCTCTTTTTCGATCTCAATCCCAATTACTTCATTTTTTTGGCTGGTCGTTGCACGGAGAGTATTGACCTTTATTAGTTTTGGGAGTGAAGAAAATCGAATGCTTGCCGTTCCTTTTGCGCAGGAACTGGTGCCTTTACGCGAAACTTGTGCTCGGTCGGTATATACAACGACCTTCTCAATTGGAGTATCGGCGATTGCGATAGAGGTAAGTGAGAAAAGGAACATCATCGGTGTCTCCCCTTAATGACCCAATTCTTGGGACGCTGGATTTTGTATGAAAATTCTATGACTTCAGTCTTTTGTGCTGGAACGGTGATATCCCATTTGAGAATCCCATTTCTGTTTGGACTGAGATTTTTTGTGAGAAGTTCAATTTGAACATCTTCTTGTTCAGAGAGAGGGATTTGATCAAATATACGAATTTCGATGTCTTTGTCTTTGTAGTTTCCAATCTCGATTCGGACCTTGTATTCGGTTATATCGGTCGAGCCGATCAATCCTTTGCTGTACTGTTTGGGTATAATATTGTGCTTTAGGCGTATGTTTTCATCCATTCCCAAGGCTAGGTTCATCGTTCCTTTTGGACCAGTGGTATCGAGTTTTTCGGATCCTGCATAGCTATCACCGATAAAGATATGAGTTTTGCCTTGTAAAATGGGCTTATCTGAAGGATTTTGAATTATGGCACTCAAATACGCATGTTTTGAGATGGATGGCGTTGCTTCATAAAAGGTTTTGACAGGGAATGTATTGCTTTCCAGTGGAACTTTAACCGGTTGTGAATCTGATCCAATCTTCACTGTTGCTGGCGCATTCCATCGATAGTCAAGACCGCCTGTCTCAGCAACCTTGCGCTGTATTGGAATTGCACGATTGGTTTGTTGTACTTGCTGGATGGTATCTTCTTCGTAAAAGTCATATCCTTGTATGTTGGTGTTGGGATCTATGAGATTGAAGTGTTCTCGAAGTTGAGGTAATGAGTTGAATTGCGCCTTGGCACGTTCCATTGTAATCATTCCTTGTGGTTTTTTTAGTTGGCCTTCTATATCGATGGCTTCGAAGTCTATCTCTGTTTTTTCTTGGTATACAACAGAGGGGCTGCTACGTCGGGATCTTGATTTTGTACTTTTGCCTAATGTAGTTTTAGGCTTGGAATCTTTTTGAATGAAGTTTCGAAGGTTCTGAACCTGATTTTGCATGGCCAGTTTTTGTGCGCCCTTTTGTGCTTCTTTCAGAGAAACCTTTTTTTGTGGTGCATCAAACCGCTCTTTTGGTTTGTTGGTGTTTTGTGCTTTGGCTTTGGGTATATATTCTTGTTTTTCCGCAAGAATCCAACTCTTTAGCGTTGGGACGGTGATATCACCACTCAATGTGGATGTAGATAATTCCAGATCGATGTCGTCCCAATTCTCTCCCGATGATTGATTCACCAGGGCGGCAGTCTTTAATTCAATGGTGTCTGCTTGTGGGTCGTAGTCTAAGTGGTATATGGGTTCCCAATATGCTTTTGAGGTGAAGTATTGCAGGTCAAGCTCTGTTTGTTGCTCTTTTGTTGAATCGATGAAGATAAGAACCTGTACTTGTTTTTTGGTGATGGATTGGGACTGATAGGGTTGAGCTTGTATTTTTAGCTCTTCCATTTCCTTTCGCTTTTTCCGAAGGTTTTGTTGGATGCGATATTGTTTTGTAGAAAGACTGGTTTGACGTTTCTCAAAGAAATCGACATTGCTCTTCCAGTTACGAGCCAAGGAGAGGGGGGCTTCTTTTATTGGGTTGTTGGGAGCCTTGATATTGGTGAGCAGATTGTACTGGGCTTGTAGAACGCTATTTTCTTTTTGTAAGATTTTGATGTCTTGGTCGACAGCGTAGATTTTATCAAACAGTGTATTCAGCTCTTTGATGTCGAATTGTTCTTTCTCTGCCACAGTGGGAACCAGTCTGAGAATTCGAGCATTGGGAATTTGGACTCGAAGACTTTTTATATCGATGTTGTGTGGAAGATCGGCACAGGAAAATACATTGACCCCTTTTTTAAGGGTGATGGTTTGTGCGCGAAAAATCTGTGCTTTTGTGTTGTACACCACTGCTTTTTCAATCGGTAATTCAAGTGTGGCGGTGGGTTCTATAAGCTCTGGGCTTGTCGTCATTGGTGTGTCTGCAAAGGCACCAAGACTGAGTAGGAATGGAATCATAGAGAGTATTGTGTGTGTGGGTGTGGATTTAGAACATATATCTCTATACACTATTCCCTATAAAAGTTAGAATCAACCCAATATAATTTGGAGAGAATAAAATGGATCGAGATTTAATAGGCTATGGTAGTCAGCCTCCAAGACCACAGTGGAAATCCAAGGATGGAAAACCAGCAAAGATGGTCATTCAGTTTGTCATTAACTATGAAGAGGGAGGAGAGCACTGTATTCTCAACGGAGACGATCGATCTGAATGGCTTCTTTCGGAAATTGTGGGTGCATCGCCGTATGTGGGTGTTCGGCACATGAATATGGAGTCTTTGTACGAGTATGGTTCTCGTGTAGGATTCTGGCGTCTTCATCGATTGTTTACTGATCGTTCGATCCCCTGTACTGTTTTTGCTGTGGCGAGTGCACTGGCAAAAAATCCACAAGTCTGTTTGGCGATGAGAGAGAGTGATTGGGAGATTGCGAGTCATGGTTTACGCTGGATTGATTATCAATACATGCCTGAAGATGAAGAAAGAGAGCACATCCGTAATGCGGTAGCGATTCATACAGATTGTATTGGAACCAGACCACTTGGAATCTATCAGGGAAAACCCAGTCCCAACACAAGAAGGCTTGTCGTTGAGGAGGGAGGCTTTGTGTATGATGCAGATAGCTATGGTGATGAATTCCCGTACTGGACGAAGGTGGAAGGGGTGAATCATTTGGTTGTGCCCTATACGCTCGATGCCAACGACATGCGATTTGCCTGTGCGCAAGGGTTTAACTCAGGAGATCAGTTCTATACCTATCTTCGTGATGCCGTGGATTTTCTTCGAGAAGAGGATCAAGGTCGGGTTCTCTCTATTGGATTGCATTGTCGATTGGTGGCACGTCCGGGGCGAGCCAGAGCACTACAGAGATTTTTGGACTATGTATCTTCGTTAGATGATGTATGGATTGCCAGAAGAATAGAGATTGCGCAGTATTGGAAAAATCATCATCCTCCTTCTTAAAAACGGTTTGGGAGTCGAGATTAAGGGATGCTTCTATGAGATTTTATTCTCTTGGAACGGCAAGATTGAAGGATGAAATCGTATATCTTGATACATCGATTTGAATCGGAAAGGTTTTGGCATACGATCTCCTTATTGCTTGTTTGGAATACATACGCTGTACCCTCAANAAGGGGCTTTTATGCAAGTNTNTGTAGGGTTTTTAAGGCCTTGATATTAGGCCATATCAAANGGAAANACATCGATGGGAGAGCCNGCNGAGTCTTTCGCNCACCTGCTGACAAATCGACTTCCGATGTCGTACTGATCCCACCACGATTTCGCATCGGCGGAAAGACTTTGCACAAATGTCTGCTGGTCTTTTTCGCTGATGGAGCCATCCCTTCGATATTGTCCTTCCAGCAGGTATCCGCGTGCTATCAGACCGAGCAGAGAATCTTCTGCATCTTGTGGAATCTTCGCGCATTCTTCTAAGACAGCACGAATTTCTTTGGGAGTGTTGTGTGGTTGGAGTGCATGAACCAATCCGCAGATTTGCTCCCATGGATGGAGAAGATGATTCTCTGTGTCGTAAACCTCTTGGGCGATACGTGTGCTCAATCGGGTGAGATGGTTGTATTTTTCTCCGCGGAGCAGCGCAATTTTGAGGCGGCATACAATACGCAGATCGATTCGAACGATATCTTGGGTCGGTGTTCCATCGATGAATCGTTCAATATGCTTGTCGAGCTCATCAATATACGCATCGATTTCAGCATCCACATCGGATGTGGGATCGATTCTCTTCTTCTCCAAAAGCGTTTGAATGATAAACAGGTTTTGCTGTGCACGTGCTTCGGGATCCACAAGCTCAGTTTCGGCCTGGGTAAAGAGCTGTCGTGCTCGATCCAGCTCGCCAACAGCTTCATAGGAGTGTGCATGAATGGCAACGATTCGTCCAAAAGTAGACAGAACTCTTCCGCGTAGCGGGTTGCGTAGCGTGGTGAGGTTGAGCTCGGATAAGCTGCTTGTTTTGGGTGAGAATTGCTCGAGGAGAGACTTGCTCTCTTCGTATGCTTTTTCAAAGAAGAAGTCGTTAAGAGCAGACTCTTGGCGTCTTCGGTAGTACTCATAGATGGTGGGTAGGGCTTGTGGACGACCGCTTGCGAGCAGAGTTTCGATTCTGCGCTGGACGTCTGTGGAGATGTTGTCTTCGTATTGCATCTTGCGAAGATCCCATCCAACTTGGGCAAGATCAAGCTCAAAGAGAAGAAGGGTACGTTCCCATTTGGCCAGAGAATCGTTTTGTTTTATTTTTTTGGTGAGCGATGCTTTGGTCTTTTCGAAATCTTCGTCGCTTAGCTCAATGAACATTTCATCTTCACCACTGACGTTATCATCCAGATCGTCAATCTCTTCTTGTAGCCCTTCAAAGTCACTTTCTTCTTGCTGATCTTGTTCGACCAGTGCTTTGGGAGGAACATATTGAACCCCTCTTTGTGGGTAGAGCGTGAGAGTAAGCGCATGCATTCTTCGAAGCTGAAGCCGTGCAGTTCTTCGAACCATTTCATCATCGAAGGGATCGATTCGCTCAATATGGAGGAGGCTGGAGATTCTTTGGTAGATGGAGTGCGCCTGTTTGTGCACGTGGTATGGTTCAGCATCTTCACTCAGGGGATAGCCGTGTTTGGTCCACATACGATAGCGACCAATCTCTTCGAGCGCCTGACGAACACGAAGTCCGGCAAGGGCTGGTTCTTTGTGGATTGTGTCGTATGCAAGTTGCAAGAGAGGATAGACACGAAGTCCAATGGCGTTGTCATGTCGTTTTAGAAATTCAAAGGGCATGATTCTTCTCCAAGATTTGTTGGATGGTTTGTATGGTTTTTTTCGTATTGTGTACCATCGTGGACGGCAAAAAATGAATGCGCCAGTTTTTGGGAAATTGGGATTTTTGTTTTGCTTCCCATCTTTCTTTGTGTTTTATGGTTGCTTTGGAATGTATGAGTACGGCGATCTTCTTCTTGGGAAAACGGAGTAAAATGGGCTTGTCCAAAATGGATTGTTTCGCATTTTGATCCGGAAATTTTGCTCGTATGGAATCGATAACATATGTCCCTCGATTTTTTTGTGCTGTTCTTTTTCCAAAAACAGCCAGCCATGAGGCGATTATGGTTCGTTTGTCTTCTGCTTTTGGACGATATCCGATGACGTATCGCTGATGAAACAGATCAAGGAGTGAGGGATTGGAACCATTCATCGATAAGGGCCACGCGAGATCATTGATAGAACATCGGTACGATATTTTTTGAATGGTTAGCGTTAGATACTTTTTCGTTTTTTTTGTGATTTTGGCTTGGAGTCCGTAATGAGAGAACCAGCCAGAAATGGGGATGTTATTCCAGTATTCTTGTATCTCAGTCGTATTTGGTGGTGCTGGAAATTCATAGGACAGATCAAGTCCTTTGCACATGTCCCAAAATAAAGGAGGGATAATCCATTCATCATGGTGGTGTTGTGATAGTCCCAGATATTGTCCTTTATCTTGATCGATAAAAATGGTGTGGGCTTGTTCATCTGGTTGTGGGATGTAGCGCACCTTAATTTTGTTGTGTGTTCGAAATATAGTTTTTGAGGAAAGACATAAAAAAAGTTGGCCATCGATACGAGAGAATCCTTCTTTTGGTTTCTCTGAAAGACCAAAGGTGAGAGCAAGATCTTGTGTTCGAAATGTTGTTCCCGGTTTTGGTGCGAGTTCTTGTGGAGAGAAGTGAGCATCTAATGAGGCGATGATGTTGTCTTCTGTTTCTTGTATTGCCGGTAAAAGTGCGATTTTTTTTCCTCTCTGCACGAGCTTGGCAGTTTGTGGAGCTGAATTTCTCCATCTCATTAGCAGCCAGTCTCCTTTTTTTATTGGGGAAAGACCTTTTACGTCATGTGGAGCACGGATGGCAAAATGCAGAGGAGATTCGGGAATGCGATTGGGAAGCCAGATGGTGCCGTCTGTTTTGGACCATGTATGGATGAGTGGGATTTCCGATTTGTCGATAAACGGAGGGGCCTCTTCTCCGATGGGCTCCATATGCCATCCATCAGATAAAAAGAAAATCCGGTATTTATTTGCGGAAAAATACGATTTTGGGTCGATTTTTTCTTGATTCTGTACAGACGTGATGGCTCTTGTTTTGGGGTGCTTCCATACGATCTCCCACAGCTTATTGTTGTGATCTCGAACGATCTTTTTTCCAATTGGCAGCAGTTCTTTTGGTGATGGAAGGGAAAAATACAGGTCGGTTTTGTCGTGATTGCACTCCACATCAAAACACAAAGGTTTTGCCTGAATCCGTGCCCGGTATTGCTGAAGGCGGTATCGAATGATTTCCATGGAAAGCTCTGCAAAGACCGGTGTTAGTGCTTGATGTACAGAAAGAGGAATTCGAATATTTCCTCTTTCGATGACCAACCATTTTTTTCCTTGGCTCCAGCTTGATGCAATCCATCGCAAAAAGTATCGTTTCCACTGCTCTGTGTTTTGTAATGAACTGGGTACATCATATCGAAGGAGAGGAGAGCGTTTTAGATAATCGCGGACTGCAAACAAAAATCGCTCCAGCTCCATTCCTGAATGAATGGCTTGTGCACCGATGAGCACAGCAAGTGAGACCATTTTATAGGACTTGGTCATCGCGGTATGTTCAAGCATGGAGAACCACTGCGAGTGTTTTTGTGTGACGATTGTTTCACTGTGGTTGAGCTTTTTTTCTTTTTGCAAAAATGAAAACCATGTGCTTCGATAGAGCTGTTTGGTTTTTCCCCCCAATCGAAGAAATGCGCTGAGTTGTGGACGATACCCAAATACGGTGTGGTAATCGAGAAATAGTTGGTAGGAAGGATTGTTGTGTTGTCCAATAAGTGAGGAAAGGATATCGATGACATCCACATCGATATCCATGCCGCATCCTTGTGGTAGTAAAGAAGACTTTTTGTTCAGAAGTGTTCGAATACCTCCTCGTTGAGAGATGCTGCTCAGGGCATGAAGTCTTTGTAAGAATACCTGATGATTACCGACAAGATCAATTACGACAAGACGTTCTTTTTGTGGATGTAGTCTCAGTCCTCGTCCGAGTTGTTGCAAAAAAATAATCCCTGAAGATGTGGGGCGAAGCATGATAATTCGCTCTAGAGCGGGAATGTCGATGCCTTCATTGAAGAGGTCTACCGTGCATATACAATCGATTTCTGCTTTTTGTAGCGCTTCAATATTTTCTTCTCTTGGATCGGAGTGAGATTGAGAGTGAAGGACTGCGGTTGATATGCCATGACTCGTAAGAAATTCTCCCACGGCATCAGCATGTGCGATTGATGCACAAAAAACAAGAGTCCGTTGAGCGGGATGTTGATTCCAAAGCGAGAGCAAAAGTTTCATTCGAGGCTCACTACAGAGCTGTTCATTGAGCGTATCGGAATCAAATCGGTCTTTTTTCCAAGGGATTCGATTGTAATCGACCGGATCGACTCTTCCTATATAGTGAAATGGTGCGAGAAGACCATTTTCGATTCCAAGATTGAGTCCGGCTTGAAATGCACAGTGGTCATCGAATAGTGCTCGGACATCGCTTTGGTCGCTTCTATCGGGAGTCGCGGTGAGACCCAATAAAAAATTGGGCTGAAAATAGTCGAGGATATTTTGATAGCTTTTGGCTGTGGCGTGGTGTACCTCATCGATCACGATGTAGTCAAAGTGCTGTGGGGAAAAAGAATCTTTGCTTCGGGTTAATTTTTGAATTGAGGCAAACGTAATTTGAGCATGAGTATCGTTTTGTTTTCCAATAAACCATCCAAAAGATGCTTTGGGATAGAGACGCCGAAAGCTGCCGGCAGCCTGAAACAACAACTCCTTACGATGAGCCAAAAACAAAATTTTCTTTGCTTGAACGTTTAGGGTATCGAATATGGATACATATGTTTTTCCCAGTCCTGTTGCCATTACCACAAGAGCTCTCTTTCTTCCGTCATTTCTACTCTTTTGTAGCGCTTCTAAGGCTTGAAGTTGAATCGGCATGGGAGTAATTTGATTGTCTTCATCTTCCACCTCACCTGGGGGAAGTGGAGCATTGGGATGTTTCTCTGCTTCTTCAATATATCGATCTACCCACTGTTGACTTAGGGGGAGAGAAGAAGAGCATAGATGGTCTATGGAGTGTTTTAGGCGTTCATATACAAGCGGATGATCCAACTTGGATACCGCAAGGTTCCACTCTACGCCTTTGCACAACGCGGTAAATGAAAGATTTGAACTTCCTACATAGGCACGTGCATCTTTGGAAGATTGGAAATGCCAGCACTTGGGATGAAAAGACTGTCCCTTGGATTCATACACAAATATTTCAAGTGTTCCATGCCATCCTTGAGCTTGGCACAATGCTTTCCAGTCAAGAAGTCTTTGTAGTGCTTTTCCTTGGGTGATGTGAAGATAGTCTCCCCCTAATATTCTGATGTGTGATCCGCGGTTCATGGCATCGAAGAATAGTGGTTGTAGGATCCTCAGTCCACTATCTTGAATAAACGCGGTGATAATATCAATATGTGAAGATCGCTTCAAGAGGGTGCGAATACTTGGGTATAAGGGATCATGTGTGCCTCCAACATGTAGCATAGGAGTTACAGCATTTAGGCTTGGTGGAGGTATAAGCTCGATATAGGCATTTTTTGAGGAAGAAAAGACCGTTTTATGGTGTGTGTGCAGCTGCTGGAAATGTCGAACAGCAGAAATACATTCTTGATATTCGTCAATGCTGAGATCACTCCAAGTTTTTGGTGTGATGAATTCAATACGTATGACGTTGGTTGTACAGACATTGTGTACGCGAATGTGTTGGTATGTCTGCTTTTTTTCTTGCTGCATGTTGTTAGTACGGTGCAATTTGTGCCCATTGTTTTGCATTACCGCGTATGAGCTGCGTGAATGCTGCATTCATGTTTGGAGGCATTTGCGATTGGTATTGTGTGAGTTTCTGTAAAAAAGGAGAAAACCTAGGTTCTGGACCATATTGGACGATATGTCGCGCAACAAAACCAGATAGAATGAAGAGTGTGCTAAAATCATTGGGTACTGGATAAATATGGTTCGAGAATATATCGGGAAGCTGCTGGTGATACAGGGCGGATTCGAGTATTTCTAATTGTTCAATAAGGTGCTTAGACCATCGTTGTTGTTTTTGTATGGTCTCTTCTCCAACTCTTACGCCGCATAAGGTCAGATAGCGTTGCGTTAGAGAGCGCTCTACTGGTCGAACATCAGCAAAATATTTTTTGGCTTCTCTATATTGATATTTTGCTTTTTGGATGTCACCAAGCCTCCAATATACATCGGCGAGACTGTATAAAGCGCGGCATAAATGTTGGGGTACTTTGGCTTTGGATAGCGGCCATGCAATCAAAATATCTTCTGCTTTT
The DNA here is from genome assembly GCA_002683315.1 of Deltaproteobacteria bacterium. Classification (GTDB taxonomy): domain Bacteria; phylum Myxococcota_A; class UBA796; order UBA796; family UBA796. The sequence goes on from NYTD01000012.1 coordinate 12,259, forward strand.
GACAGTTCTCCATTTGAAATGTAGAGCCATCGAAGAGTTCCAGCCATTCGTAATGACACAGAACGCCAACGAACATCTCGGTGATATGCTTGAATACTGGACAAATCCCGTAGTCCCTGTTCGACAATAGAAATGCCTTTTGTAATTTGTAGGTTATGCATCATCGCAATACCCAGATTGGCTTCAAGCCTAAATCGCAGATAAAAGTCGAGCTGATCTATTTCCTCGCATACGAGTATTTTTTGGCGGGCGATGGTCAGATTTTTGATGGAAGCACTACTTTTCCCTTTGTGTTTTTCGACGGAACCGAGCACGAAGTGTGCCAAGATATCGGATATGCTGGATGACTCCTTCATGTTGAGCACATTGTATGCCATTCTCTGGGCAGAGTCTTTGTTTTGTTGTCGGTATTGATTGAGTGCTTCTTCGGCAAGCGCTCTAGGAGTTAGGCGCAAGAGAGAGAAGATTTTGGAATTCCAGTGAGAACCAAATAACGCTTTTATGTATAAAACGATGGGGCTAGCTCGTTGCGCTATGACAGGTTCGATATTTGGAGCCTCCCACAAGCAGATAGAACGCTTGGATTTTTGGCCGCAAACAGAATTGACAATGCCTCGATCTTTGCTCAAAATTCCAGAACATATGACAGCCTCTGAGGGTTTTGTTTGAAGAAGGGCAGATATGATTGCGACGATGGCTGCGAGTCCCCATGAACGTCCGCGAATATTCCAATTGGGTGGAAGATTGTCTATGTACACTTCTGGTATTTCGACGGGGATATCATCAAGNAGGGCTGATAGCCAATCTCGGATATGATTTTGTTCTTTGGCCGGAAATGGGACACCTTTTTTTTGGGTGTTNATNNGNACAAGAACTCCAAAGGGTTCTTGAGTATTGGTAGAGCGAATTGTAGGACACCACGCTTCTCCAATTTGTGGAGATAGATTCAGCATCGGTATTTGTGAGATGATTTTTTGTGCCTGTTCCTTTTCCGCCAGCGAAGAGTATGCATGTTTTTTTAGTGCATGCATATATGATCCGGGGGCATACTGTGCGATGGAGTGGTATGATTCGAGGCTTGGCATAAGATAGGAGATATCACTGTCTCTTAACAGATGCCAATGGAATTGGTTTGTGTGTGTGTTCTATGAATTAGTTTCTTCTGCAAAGTGGTATGTGCGTGATATCCAAACAGAATATCGTTTTGCTCCTGATAGAGATTTCGATATGTGATGGGTCGACGATAGTGTGTCGAGGTCGACAACAAAATACAAGCAACACGATGTCTCGTCACACAAAGGGATAGACGAGCAGGATCCCAATTGTATGGAGATGGATGAATCATTTGATTTAAGGGATGAAAAGAAAAAACGATTGCTCGTTCAATGGAGCGCTGATGAAGTTGGATATCGATGAGAATTTCTTTGGATAAGGTTCCGAGTGCTTTTTCCATCAGTAGTACTTGCGTGTGTTCGGCACATACTATGGCAATCTTTGCCGGAGAAAGTCTTCCTTTCATGCGAGTGTCATGGATTGTGTTTTTTTGTGCTAGTAGATCTTTTATGTTTTGTGCTACCCAAAGAGCGATTTCCTCGTTTGTATGAGATGGGAACAATGCTTGTACAAGGGATGCGCCTTGTGTGACTTGTTTCCATAGTGAAGTGTTCGGATGAGGAATGACAAGTCGACGTTCTTGAGAGGTTGCAGTGACCTTATGTGGGAATACATCAGGATATAAAATATCGACGGTGTCTTGTGGGAGGCGATTGGTGTGATCAAGTGTATGTATTTTTGGGTCGTGTTTTTTTATGGTATCGATAATAGAGTGATGGGGAGCAATACTCATATGTTCCCATCTTTGTGTGTTGCTTTTGATGATGGGTGAGAGTGGAGTTTGGTCATGAATGATAAGATAGCGTTTGGCCAATCCTGAAATTTGCATGAATAGAGACTCTCGAATGGAGGATGCATCATCAATAATCATGAGATCAAAGAATGGAATCGGAGGTTTGATCCACGCCCATTTCGCTGCATTTCCAAGAACGATACAAGGACCATGCTCAAATAGACTTGAACCAGTAGCCATCTCGACTCCCTCGCTATGAAGAATGGAAGGAATATCAAGATCTGTGCGATGATACAGCAAAACGCGGGCATTACGAGCGCGATGTGATATCCTGCGGCAAAGATCGAAACTTTGGGCATTGCTGGTTGTAACCAATACCACTCTTTGTTTGTTTCGGTATGCTTCGATGGCTGTATCTATTGCAAGATTTGACTTTCCCGATCCAGGTATGCCTCGAACAACACAAATCGGTGATGATAGTACGTTTTGAGGGGTGATGGTCATGTGCTCTCCGATGTGTGAATCCATCCAGGGTTGTTCATTCTTTCTGATGTTTTTTGTCGTTGGCGTTGTACAAAAGTCCATCCCATAGAAGCGGGATTTAGTTGGATTTTCTGATGAAGAGAACAAGATAGACGACCAAATGTTTTTCTCAAAGAGATGATATAGCCTTGGTTGGTCCATTCACTATCAAGTACACGAAATTGGGCTTGTGGATTGGTTCTTAGTGCCAAAGAATCTCCTTCTCTGGCTCGAACAATAGGTTGATTGCACAAGAGAGACAGAGTTTGACCATTGATGCTTTGTATGACTCCTTCAAGACAGTGACCTTCCAAAAGAGAGGCATAAAAGTAGGCGGTATCTTCTTGTCTTAGATCTGCGATGTAATTTTCGATCGTACATTCTCTTTCTTCCAATTTTTGAGCCGCCAATATAGAAGAATCTTCTTTTGTACTGGTTGGTCTTGTACAAAATAAAGAGAAGTAATGAAGATCTTGTTGCCACCAATCAATCCAACATGGAATCGTTTTCGGAGATTTTTGTACAAATAAAGCAAGTGTGTGGGCAAGATTTTGTAGTCTGTTTTGGGATTCTTTTTCGAGTATCGGAATGATATCGGGACGTATGGGTGATTCGCCTTCTTGGTGTGTGTATAAGAATGTGCTTGAATGTTCTGGTATGTTGTTTTGTTTATGTTCATCCAGCCAGTTTTGCCATAATTCTAATGATTCATCTTGTGCATCTGTTTGTCCTGTCATCCAATGATTCTTAAGGACTTGGGATAGACATAAAAGAGTTTGGCTTCCTCCGTAATGGTATCTTTGTGTAAGATATTGCAATATTGAGGCGAGTTTGAGATGTCTTTGAGTAAGGGTTAATCGATCACAGATCGCTTCCCAGTGTCGAAAAGCACTGTGGTTTGGAAGCCAAATTTGTGGAGCGACTCCAATTTTTTTACAGCGATGTACATAAGAGACGAGTTCTTGCTCAAGACGATCAAAAACAGAATGTTGATTTGTTCTTGGATCGATGCATGCATGGAATGGAGCATCATTGAGGTTGTGATATGGTGCACATCGAAATGCTTGGAGTGAAGATGGATAACCACGTAAAGAGATACCAATCAAAATAAGGGCGTGGTCGAGTACTTTGACATGAGATTTTTTGGCGATTGGCTGTTTTTGCTGTGTGTGAATTGCGCGAAGTTTTGCATAGCTTTTAAATCGTTTCACGATTCCTCCGAGAAAGCTTTCTTGTAAAAATGTGCGATTGTATTTAGTGAAGAGGGTGTAGATTGTGAGAGGTCTTTTTTTGCGCTCCAGACGTCGTTATGAACGATGTTTTGTAGTGATAAACTCCATGCGATCGGAGCTCCTTCTTTTTGTGCTTTTTCCTGACATTGTTTTGAGTGAAGACAAAACCAATGACAAGAGGGTGTAAAGTGATATGGTGTATGGGTTTTGGTGTTTAGTGCTTCGTGTACGTGCTGAAGTTCTTGTTCTATGTTTTGCTCGTGCACCATAATGTGGCTCCATCGATGAAGAACAATAAAAGCATAAGGAGAGGGGTTTTGAGGATTTATTGCGTAGCTGCATATCGCAGCGCGAAGGCGAGATTTTTGTAGGGCGTACCGGTTGGTATTTCCTTTTCGATCTGGTTGACAGCACACTTCAATGATTCTCTTTTGGTTATTGTGAATGATGGTTGCATCAGGACGAATCTGGAGTGTGGCAAATGGGGTAGAGAAGGGAATGACTGGGTGTAAAGTATAGCTTCCTTCAAGTGTTTGCTCTTCTCCGTTGGTTAATGATAGCTGTGTATTTTGAAAATAAGTAGCGAATCCTTGTTGTAGATTTTCTTTTTTACATGCCCAATCCGTAAACCTTTGTCTTGGTTTCCAAAGAGAATGTTTTGTGCTATGTAGTTGTGTGAAATCGTTAAATATAATTGAGCAAGAAGGATTCTGAATCCATGCGAAAATAAGTTTTATGTTGTCTTGATAAGTGTTTTTTTCTTGTTGTTCAAGGAGCATGGGCCATCCAAAAGGCATGTGGTATCACCTTACAATGTAATGAGATTTTGTGTAATCATCACTTGTTTTTCGGACACTAAATGTCCTTATGTTTATGGATTCGTCTTCAACAGTCCGAAAACTAATGTCTCATGGTTTCCCTCTCATATGATTTGTGATAAACATCTCTTCACATGCATAAACCTTAATTTTGAGAACCATTATGAATTCATCTTTTTTTGATGACAATGAAGAACAGCACAATGAAAATCTAAAACGATGGTATGAGTATTGTGCAGAAACCGTTCAGTTGCAAAAGAAACTCGATGCTTCTTTACATGCGTTAAAGCAAGGTGTGGAGTGGTCTGTAAAAGATCAAGAAGAGCTTTCAGACTTGTTAAGGACACGCACAGAGCTCGCTCAAAAATTTGGTCTGCTGTTGATGCTTTTTGTGCAGCAAAATAGAGATCTTCCGTCACTCATAGAAGACCATCGGCCTGAGCAACTATCGTTATTCGCTCATCAAGCTATGGATGGTTCGCTAAATTGGTTGCGTGGTAAAACAAACATAATAGAGCCTCCAAAAGTTTTAGAGTCAGAAGAAGAACTCAAAGCGGGACTTGTCTCGTTGGAGGGATCGTTACGTGATCTGTCCTCTTGGTTTATACATAATTCCGATCATCAGCAGATTCTGTTCGAGCATATTGTTGCTCGTTTGCGATATATCCAAGAGGAGTGTCCCGGTGATTATGATAGACGTATTCGCGGGATTTTTCATAGAATCACAGATTACTCCAAAAAGCATACTCCAGGCTTTATTCACGGTCTTAGTTTGGGACACAAGCCAAAAAAAGAACGTTGGCTTGATGATGCACAAGAGAGTTGGAAAAAAATTATGGGAACCATCCGAAAAAGTCCTGAGAAAGATGCCTTGGCAGAGATCATTCCATTCTTGTCAATCCCTATTGATATTGTTGCTTTGGAAGATGTTCTTGTGAAACATCAGCAATTTTGGAGTGTGGCCAACACTCTTCGTCTTTTGTTGCCCTTTGAGTCTTATTTTAGGAGTCGCCCTGCATTGAAAACATTGGTAGATGTACTGCACAGATATCAAAAAGAGCTATCAAAAGATTCCTAATTCATTTAATGACTAGATTACTGTTTTCACTTTGGGCGATCCACTTTTCTCCCAATCCTACTCGTACAGATGGATCTTGGTAGGTTCCTGCATATTTTTTGTGTGCCGGAATCTTGATATTATATCTGCCGGGTTCAATCTCTTTGGTTTTGATAAGCAATTCTTGATGAATGAGCTGTATATCAAAGAGCCAATCCGCCTTTTCTATGGTAAGTGCAATACCGCTTGGGATTTGATCAGTGATCCAGTATATTCCCTTTTCTGGAGCATCGAATGTGATGTTGAGGAACGTTCCTTGTTCATTTTCCTCGTATGATTGTTTCACATATGAGCCTTTTGGTGTGGTTGATGAACGTGTGGGTCTTGTACTGAGCGTGTATCTGAGTTTTCCTTCTCCTTTTGTGGTTAAGAGCAATGTCTTTTCTTTTGTGGTACTACCTTGTTTGACAATGGGGTGATGTACTCTTCGTCGATGACCACCTCGTTCTATGATCTGATCATTGTCCCATAAAAAGGTATGGATACTATACCGATTGAGTCTTCGATCTCGAGCGTGTTGAAGCTGTGCAAGAAGAGAATTATGTGTATCCAAAGGTGTTACTTCTCGTAGGTATCGTATTCGGTATCTATATTCTCGCATTCGAAAAAAAGCCATCATGACACGTTCTGGAGCCAATTTTTTGATTTTCTCATAATTGCTATATGTCCAATGACGTGTGGGATTGTCTTTTTCTAATGCAGGTATAAGCCAAATTCTATCTATATCAGAGAGTTTCGAAAATAGATGCTGAATGTCTTTTTTGGGGGCTTGCGGCAAAAGGCCTTTCAAAGGAGTCTTTTGAGCTCGTGCAAGAATAAAGAATAAAAAGGCTTGTTGTTCATTGGAGAATGTTATTTTTTGTATGGCTTTATATACATGTACGACATGTTCTGTTGGTACATACAAAGCAGATTGGTTCATTACAACGAGAGTATGAAGCCAATCAAGCAGTTCTTGCTTATGAAATTCTCGCCAGTGATTTTGTCCATACTCTATATCTAGTTTTGCTTGTTCTAAAAGTGATAGAGCATATGATTCTTGACTATGATATAGAGCATCCCAGCTTTGTGAAACGACTTGAATCCGTTCTATTCTATTTTGGGTTGTGGGAACTTTATACAAGTATGGAAAGACATATTGTAATAATCTATGCTCTGCATGTGTATCCGTACCGATTGAATAGTGTCCTGCAGGTATAGAAAGACGTGCTCCGATATTTTTTTGTGCTTGTAAAACTCCGTATTGTATGTGAGGTTTTTGGTTGATGGATGCTCTGATATTAATGGGGTATTTTTTTAGACGTTTTTCTGTTTGAAGAACAATATGATCGGTTCCGAACGTTCGTGCTTCAAAGGGTATTTTGAGCAAGCTTGGTGCGCTTCTTTTTTCAACAAGCATCGTTCCTGGTTCAAAATGAAGGTGTTGATTCTCACTCTTTATCTTGAGTGTAAAAGCCGGTCCAGGTGGCAGCAGAATATATATTGTGCTTTTGTCATTCAGATACATATTTCGGGGGTAAGAAACCTGAGAATTGTCAAAAAGTAGTGCTGCGCTTTTTGTTGATTGTGTATCTTCCACAATTTGAGGGGGAAGAGGATCAAGAACAAGTTCTGTTTTTCGACTTCCGATCAAGAGTGCTTTTGCTCGATCGATATCGGAATCGCTTTCTTGAATGATAAATCCACTCGTTATGGAATGACTATCAAGAAAGATTTCATCATCGGAGAGATAGCCGAGCATAAGGTCAGTGTGCTCTTTGGCCCCTTGAACCAAAATCTCTTTTTTCTCTGGGTGAAGAAGTATTTCAGCTTGATTCGTTTTATTTTTTCCATATACAAAGATATCTCCCGTGCTTTGCGTTTTTCTTCCTTGGTAGTCGGTAGCAGTCGCTATGACTTGGTGCCATCCTGTTCTATTTGGTTTGAATGAGCATGGTTCCTTTGTGCATGTTTGTACAGTGCTACTTCCGACAAGATGAATGGAGATTGCTTTGGCTTGGCCAAGAGTACCATTTGTTTCAACGATCTGAGTTTGGACGGAAAAAGACTGGTCGACTTGTGTCCAATAAGGGATGGATATTCCGATGTAGACAGATGAAGGATGGATAAGTGCTTGGTGCTCGCTTGTCTTTTGTGTATTGTCAATCGTGGTACGTATATATACGGGTACAGGAAGAGGGGAAACATGTAATGCAAGTTGAGTATACGAAAAAGAATCAAGTGTGCTTGTGTGCTGTTGACTGTGTTCGATTGTATATTTTGGAGGTGTGCATATAAAGTTCTTCATCTGTATTGGACAAGGAGCAGGCGTGATGGAAGAACGCCATGTTACGATATCACCTCCATTACTGGAATATAATTGTGTTCGTAAGATGATCAGATCAGAAGAAACTCGTTCCGTTGGTCCCGATATAGAAGCTTTTTGACCATAAACGTCTTTCTGAACACTTTTGGGTTTCATGATCTGTAGTGTTGTGGTTTGATCAAAACTTGGTTTTGATACTGTTTGAATCTCAATGGGTATTGTAAATGATTCAGATGGCATCATCGTATTCGGTCGAGGATATGGAGAGATGGTCCAAATAGAATCTGTTATTTGTTTATTTTTCTGGTCTTTGATTGGTTTTGTTTTGGCTTTTTGATATTGAAGGGGCAGGTCTTCTTGTTGGATGAATACAGGAAAGTCTTGAATAGTCGTTTTTGTGCGAAGTGTTTGGTATGATACGGTGCAGCCGAAGAGAAAGATCATAGTGTATCTCTCCATGCGTGTAGATATGGAAGTGCATATTGCATGTTTGTTCCATGCCAGCTACAGTGCGCTCCATCGATGAGATGTATTTTTTCCATTGGGATATGAAATTGTTCGCTTAGGATTCTTTTGTGTTTTTCCTTAAACGGGAATGGTTCAGAAGATAGAAACAGTGCATCGATGTCTGAGGGGATTTTTTGTACGGTAGGGTAGCGTTCTTTTCCCGAAAAGAGATTCTCGCCTCCAATCTCTTTGAGTATAGAGGCAATAAAAGTTTGAGATGAAACACTCATCGTAGGATTGGTCCAGATCAGGTATACATATCGAAAAGCAGAACGTTTCTTGCGTTTGTTTTGTATTTTATCAACCAGAGTACGTGCTTTTTTAGGGGTGTGGAGAAGTGTTCCCAGATTTCGTAGATCGAATAATGCTTGTTCTACAGTTTGTGGGAATGCGACAAAGACAGAGATGTTTTGATTGCGAAGTGCTTCAATAGCTTTTTTTGTATTTTCTTCTTTGTTGGCTAGGACAAGATCGGGTTTTAGCTTGCATATCGCTTCAACAGATAGGGTCTTTGTTCCTCCTATTTTGGTCACGTTTTTCCATAGTGATGCGGGACGGTTACAAAAATTTGTAATACCGACAAGAGCATCTTGTCTTCCCAATTCGCATATACTGTGGGTTGTGCTCGGAACCAATGAAACTATTCTTTTGGGTGGAGTTTGTATATTGACTTTGAAACCTGTGATGTCGGTAAGAGAAGGCATAAAGAGGATGCTGTAAACGATAGAGTGATATGTATGCGCTTATATCGTTACAAGTTAAGGTTTGCATGTTGTTTTCAATAGATATGATGAATTATCTTCGTTGTATGCTCTTAATTTTGTGGTGTCATAACCCAAAAAATGCCATTCGAGATTGATGTTTGAGCGATTGATGTATCCAGTATTAAAACGACATGAAGTCATGACATACTTTTGAACCGGTTTTTATGATGAATGCTTCTTCTTTGGGTCACTATTATTTTATGAATGAAGATGACAGAGTATAGAAAATTGTATAAGTTGTTACTGTTCATGTTTTTTTGAGGAAGACAATATTATGCGAATGTTTTTATTAAGTTTTCTTGCGGGCACAGGAATGCTTGCATGTACAGAAGCAAAAGTAGCAGAGACAGAAGAAGTCTGTGATGACCAACTTGATGATGATCAAGATGGAGCCATTGATTGTGCCGATACAGATTGTGCTGATGCAGCCGTTTGTGATGCAGATGGTGATGGCGTAGGACAGGCTCTTGATTGTAATGACAATGATAGTACTGTGTATCCTGGTGCTACAGAACTTTGTGATAATCTTGACAATGACTGTAATGATGTTGTTGATGATATCGCAGAAGATTCGCTAGAAGGAACAATCTACTATGCAGATGCAGACGGTGATGCCTTTGGTGATGATCTGACAACGATGAATAGTTGTACTGCTCCAGAGGGGTATGTAGCAGAAGCTGGTGATTGTAACGACGAAGATGATGCGATTAATCCCAATGCAGACGAGATCTGTGATGAGCTAGACAATAATTGTGATGGTGAAATCGATAATGATCCTACAGATCCACTCTCCTTCTATATGGACATGGACAGCGACTCGTATGGCGATCCAGCGGAGCTTGTTGAGGCTTGTGCCGCTCCAGAAGGGTATGTAGAAAATATGGATGACTGTGATGATACCAATGACACAGTGTATACAGGTGCAGACGAAATCTGTGATGGACTCGATAATGATTGTGACGCAGAGATAGATGAAGAAGCAATCGATGGCAATACATACTACATCGACTCAGATAGTGATGGTCACGGGACAGATACACAAACGATGGTTTCTTGTTCTCTTCCCGAAGGATATTCAGACCTAAACGATGACTGTGATGATAGCAATGATGATGTGTATCTTGATGCGCCAGAGATCTGTGATGAGGTTGATAACGACTGTGATGGTGCTATTGATGACGCTGATGACAATCTGATTCAGGCATCCGCATCTAACTGGTATAACGACACTGACGGTGACGGATATGGTGATGATAACGATATGGTAGAACAGTGTGAGGCTCCAGCTGGGTATATTGCTCAAGATGGAGACTGTGACGATACCAACTCCGCAGTGAATCCAGATGCACTAGAAGTCTGTGATGAAATCGATCAAGACTGTGATGGTGTTGCAGATGACAAAGCGGTTGATGGTGTCCCGTTCTACTATGATGGTGATGGCGATGGTTATGGTTCTATGGCATCGATGATTGCTTGTGCAGAATCGACAGGTTTTGTCGCAAACTCAGATGATTGCGACGATGAAGATTCAAACATTAGTCCCATTGCTGTTGATCTTTGTGATGGAATTGATCAAAACTGCTCTGGTGATGAAAACGATGCTTCTGATGCAACGACATGGTATTCCGATGCAGATGGTGATGGTTTTGGTGATGTGGTCATGCCGATGAGTAGCTGTGAACAGCCTGCTGGTTATGTGGCTGACAGCACAGATTGTGATGATACATCTGCTCAAGCGTATCCAGACGCTACCAATATAGAAGTTTGTGATGGTGTAGATAACGACTGTGATGGAAATACAGACGAAGCAGATCCCAATCTTGATGCCAGTACGTACAATGTTTTCTATACAGATAATGATGGCGATGGTTTTGGTATTGATGATGGAAATGGAGTTATTTCTTGCCTCGTTCTACCTGGATTCTCAGACAATATCTTGGATTGTGATGATACCAATTCTGAGAGCTTTCCCGGAGCGGAAGAGTATTGTAATGGTGTAGACAACGATTGTGATGGTGTTGTCGATAACAGTGCGGTTGATGGTCTTGTATATTACCTAGACATTGATGGTGACGGATTTGGTGATCCGACAACAGAAGACCTATATTGTTCTGTACCAGCAGATGGTGTCACAGATAATACAGATTGTGATGATTCTGATATTGCCATCAATGTATCTGGAACAGAGTCTTGCGCTGATGGTCTTGACAATGATTGTAATGGTGATGTTGACTGTGATGATATGATATGCGGTGGTTCATCAGATTGTGGTGAAACCAATTGTACAGATGGACTTGATGATGATGGAGACGGCTATGCAGACTGTCTGGATTCCGAGTGTATCGGTTCTTGGCAGTGTAACGAAAATTGTAGTGATCAATTAGACAATAACGGCAACGGGCTTTTTGACTGCGACGATCCAGATTGTGCATCTGATAGTGATTGTTTCGAGTCCGACTGTAACGATTTCGGTGATAACGACAACAATGGTCTTGTTGACTGTGATGACCTTGCGTGTGCGGGTACTGCAGATTGTGGTGAAACCAGTTGTGCTGATGGTATCGATAACGATGGTGATGGCGGAATCGATTGTGCTGACTCCGAATGTTCGACCGATGCGAGCTGTGAAAGCTATTGTGTAGACTCAGATATAGGTTCTGTCGAAGGCAATGCAGTCTTCACAGGAACCCTCGATTCAGCATCAGGAACGAATACATTGACCGGTTCTTGCGCGATTACTTCCAATGGTGTAGACACTTCATTCACATGGGTAGCACCGCAAGATGGATGCTACCAGTTTGATACAGAAGACTCGCTTGTCTCCTCCACTTCTTCTTCTCTGACGGATACTGTTCTCTATGTTCGTGAGGGAGGCTGTTCTGGTCCAGAGATCGGATGTTCTGAAGATGATGGTGCAGGATTTACTTCTATCTTTGAGGCTGATGTTGTTGCTGGTACCGAATATGTTGTCACAGTAGATGGTTATAGCTCTTTTACAAGCGGTGATGTTGTTGTAGATATTGTTTATCTTGGTGCTGCTTGTCCTGAAGAAAATTGCTATGATGGTCTTGACGATGATGGCGATGGTGACATAGACTGTGCGGATCAAGATTGTGCAGGTGTAGGCGCTTGTGAAGAAACAGATTGTGCGGATGGTCTCGATGATGAAGGTGATGGACTTATTGATTGTCAAGATCCTGACTGTGAAGGTATTGGTTCATGTGTTGAAAGCATCTGTAACGATGGGATTGATAATGAAGGCGATGGGCTCACTGACTGTGATGATCCAGAATGTGATGGTCAGATCGGTTGTATCGAAAGTGATTGTTCAGACGGTCTTGATGACGATGGTGATGGACTTGTTGACTGCGATGATGATGAATGTGAAGGAGCGGTCGGTTGTGTTGAACTTAACTGTTCAGACCTTGTGGATGACGATGCTGATGGTCTGATCGATTGTGATGATGATGATTGCGCAGGTGACTCATACTGTGAAACTTTCTGTCACGGTTTGGATCTTGGTTCATCTGTGGGTGTTGGTGTTGTTTCCGATGATACCTCTTTACTTGCGGATTTGGTTGCTCCTTCTGCAGATTGTTCTTCAGCAACAGGTGGTTTTGATGCTTCCTACACATGGACTCCTCCATCTGTAGGCGAGTACACGTTCACTGTCACTGGCGCTGCGTTTGATCCGATTCTTTCCATTAAGACATCGTGCCAAGGAGAGGAGATCGATTGTTATGATGATCCTGCAGATACTGTAGGTGCATCCATCGTCATGGATATCACAAGTACAGATACCGTGACCATCTCTGTAGATTCTGCTGATGGAAACAGTGGTGTATTCTCATTGGATATAACAGCCAACTTTGAAGCAGATTGTACCGACCTTATCGATAACGACAATGATGGATTTACCGACTGTGACGATGACGATTGCAGCTATGCATTCGAATGTGCGTCTGCAACGTGTCCAAACTTTGATCTGGGCAGTGTTTCTGGCGAGAATGTAGCATCTGGAAACACCACCAATACCAGTGCTGTTGATAGCTTCCAAAACCCACAAAACGGGCTTTCCGGATGTGGAAGTACATCTTCAAGTGCTCCTGATTACAGCTTCAATTGGACTGCTCCATCTACTGGTTGTGCGGTATTTGATACGTCTGAGTCTACATACGATACCGTACTTCGTATTATGGATGACTGTAATGGTGATGTTCTTGACTGTGATGATGATGGTTCTACTGGAACACGTTCAGAGCTTGCCTATCCAGTAGATGGTGGAGATAGCTATATTGTTGTTGTTGACGGATACAGTTCGAGTTCAACAGGAGATTATCAGCTGGATGTAGACTTTACGGCCGGTGTTGATTGTTCCGGTGCTGAGCTTGATTGTAGCGATGGCATTGACAACGATGGAGATGGTGATTTCGATTGCGATGATTCTGATTGTGCAACACAGCAGATTTGTAATGAATCTGATTGTGCCGATGGCATTGATAACGAGGGAGACGGAGCTGTGGATTGTGATGATCCAGATTGTTCCGCTGATGCATCGTGTTTTGAGTCTGACTGTACCGATGGTATAGACAACGATACAGGTGCTGCAGATGGTCTTATCGATTGTGATGATTCCGATTGTGCGCTCGACTCTGCATGTTTCGAGTATACATGTGATGATCTTCTTGACGATGATGGTGATGGTCTTGTAGACTGTGCTGATCCAGATTGTGAAGGAGAAGATGCATGTATTGAGCTATCTTGTAACGATAACATCGATGATGATAACGATGGTTTGATCGATTGTCTTGATGATGACTGTTTCGATGATTTCGGATGCCAAGACTACTGTGTCTCCACAGACTTGGGTGACGTGACAGGAGCTGGTGTTGCGAGTGGTCTCAATGGCGGATACGGAAACAGCTTCTCTCCATCATGTAGTATCGCCTCAACAGGTGGAGAAGAAGTGATTCTCTCTTGGGAAGCGCCACAATCTGGCACATATCGTTTCACAACAGTGAATTCGGATTACGACACGGTTCTGTATTTCCTTGATTCGTGCGTTGGTGCAGAGCTTGATGATGCATGTAACGATGACGAAGATTTCCTCAGTGGTATATATACAGGAGCACTTGAAATGGAACTTTTGGAGGGTGAACAGCTTACCATCGTAATCGACGGATATGATGAAGATGCTTTGGGAACATATGTTCTTGACATCTATCCTGAGTTTGAGACTGACTGCTTGGATGCAGCAGACAATGACAACGATGGTTTGATCGATTGTGACGATGATGATTGTGCATTTGATTCCTCTTGTGCATTGAGCACATGTCCAAACTTCGATCTTGGAACGATCACAGGAGATGGTCTTGTTACCGGTAATCTCTCAGGTGCAACCCAAGATCAATTCCAAGCGAGCTGTACATCACAAGGAACCAGTGATTTGTTATTCGCTTGGGAAGCAACACAGACAGGTTGTGCAACAGTTGATACACTCTCAGGAACGATGGATTCGATTCTTGTAGCATTTGACGATTGTCCTTCTTTAGGAGGAACAGAAATACCAGGAGCCTGTAATGATGACTATGCAGTATCTTCTGGAGTCTATGAATCTGAGATATCCTTCGATGTAGTAGCAGGCTCTTCGTATGTGATCGGATTGGATGCATGGAGCTACGCTGTAAACAGTACGTATATCCTTGATATCAATGTAAATCCAAATGTCAGCTGTGCTCCATAGTTATTGGATATAGTCAATGAATAGCCCCAAGACTAGTTCTTGGGGCTTTGTTTTTATAACGTTTCGGTCGATATTGTAAATGGGATGTGATGATTTGTTCATTGTCTTTCGAAAGTGATAAAAATCGATTACAATGGCCAATAATGAACAACAATTAAATATTTTAGGAGCCATAATGCGTCAGATCTCTTCCTTTATTCTTCCCTTTATTTTATGGGGATGCACACTTGGCGACAAAACAGCAGATACAGCAGACGCGCTGGCGGAGATCTGTAACGATGGTTCAGATAACGATGAAGATGGTGCCATAGATTGTGCTGACACTGACTGTATGGGAGGAATCGATTGCGGTGGAGAAGATTGCGCTGACGGTCTCGATAATAATAATGATGGAGTGATGGATTGCGCGGATCCACTTTGCGTCGATAATGAAGTCTGTCTAGAAGATTGTGCCGACGGTATTGATAATGATCTCGATGGAGATACGGATTGTGCGGATAGTGATTGTGTTGGTATTGATGATTGTCTCGCAAGTGAAGATTGCGCTGATGGTGTAGATAATGATGGTGATGAAGACATCGATTGTGCAGATAGTGATTGTGCAGAAGACTGTGCAGACAATGGAGAAGATTGTACGGATGGTATTGATAATAATGCCAATGGTCTTGTCGACTGCGACGATCCTGAGTGTGGAGGAATGCCAGATTGTTCCGAGCCTGAAGATTGCGCTGATGGTGTAGATAATGATGGTAACAGTCTGGTTGATTGTGATGATCCTGCTTGTCAATATGAGTGTGGAAACTTTGAGAGCGATTGTGAGAATGGTGCAGATGATGATGGTGATGGTGCCATAGACTGTGATGATTCTGATTGTAGCTGGGCGACACCGTGTGGTGGTGCCGGTGAAAATTGTTATGACGGCATTGATAATAATGGTGATGGTGCCATAGACTGTGATGATTTTTCTTGCTGGTTTGACCCTGTATGTTCAGGTGGCGGTGGCGGTGGCGGTGGTGGCACTGAAGATTGTACCAATGGAATCGATGATAATGGTGATGGTGCTGTCGACTGTGATGACGTTATGTGTTGGTTTGACCCCGCTTGTTCGGGCGGAGGTGGTGGTGGCACCGAAGATTGCACCAATGGAATCGATGATGATGCGAATGGTGCAGTTGATTGCGATGATTTTGCATGTTGGTTTGATCCTGCTTGTTCGGGCGGAGGTGGCTCTGAAGACTGCATAAACGGAATCGATGATGATGGAAATGGTCTTGTCGACTGCGCTGATTTTTCATGTTGGTTTGATGCCGTTTGTCAAGAAGACTGTACCAATGGTATCGATGATGGTGGTAATGGTTTGATAGATTGTGAAGATGTCTTGTGCTCTTTGGATGCTGCATGTCAAGAGGATTGTACCAATGGAATCGATGACAATGCGAATGGTCTTATCGATTGTGATGATACAGCTTGTTCATTTGATCCCACATGTCAAGGTGCCTCGGGAACGGAAGACTGTACCAACGGAGTCGACGATGATGCGGACGGTCTTATCGATTGTGATGACACAGATTGTACATTCGACTTAAGCTGTTTGGGCTTCTCTGAGGATTGTACCAACGGGATCGATGATGATGGAAATGGACTTATAGACTGTGCTGATTTTGTTTGTATTCTTGATCCGAATTGTTCCACATCCAGTACAGAAGATTGCGTTAACGGTGTTGATGATGATTCAGATGGTCTTATTGATTGCGCTGATACGGATTGTATTCTTGATCCAGCGTGTTTCGGTAATACAACAACAGGAGAGAGTGATTGTGGCGATGGCATAGACAATGATGGTAATGGTCAAACAGATTGTGCTGACTGGAGTTGTGCTCTTGATCCTCTTTGTACCGGATCCGGTGGTGGAACGGCTCCTACAGGCACAGAAAATTGCATTGATACAATTGATAACAATGGTGATGGTCTTGTCGATTGTGCTGATCCCGACTGTGTTGCGTATCCACACTGTTATGAGTCGAACTGTCAAGATGGCGATGATGAAGATGGTGATTTGCTTGTCGATTGTGCAGACAGCGACTGTATAGACTTTTGTTTTGAGTCTTTTTGCTCTGATACACTAGATAATGATTATGATGGCTTATTGGATTGTGATGATCCCGATTGTGCTGGTTCTGCAGAATGTGGCGAGCTCGATTGTTTCGATGGTGTAGATAATGATACCGACTATTATACCGATTGTCAGGATTCAGAGTGCTACAGTGAGCCGACATGTTCTATCTTTTCGTTTGAAGGGACCCATACACTCAATCTAGTCATGCAAGATAATGGAACAGATTGGTGTACAGGAATCATGGACATTACCTTGACTGCAAATGGCTATGAACACGCTCAACTTACCGGATCTGGCACATGTACGTTGAGTAACGGTGGTTCTTTGTCACTCAGTATTGGTGGTGATGCTGTTGAGATAAATCCTACAACTGTTGATTTATACGGTCGGATTGTTCATATAAGTACGAATGGAGATGTTTCGTATGGATTCCTTTCCTATAGTTCTTTGACGTATGATTCTGCTACAAGCACGGAAGAAGTTTCATTGTATTGGACAGTCGATATGCCCATCTTTGGTATTCTTCTTCCGCTTACTGCGACAGCTAATTAGTGGATTTGCTTGAGCTGTACTCGGTAAAGACGATTGGTTTGTATACGGATTGTCTCTTCTTGGTATGAAGGTGCACCAATCGTGATGGTGTAGGGTTTGTGAGCAGAAACAGGATGAACCCAAAGTCCATCATTTTTTGTAGCCCATTTTCGTTTTGAGGGATGAACAGTGATTTCGGCTTGTATGGGATGGTTGTATTCATCCGATACGATAATACGAATGGCTGGTCCAGCAAGAAGAAGATTGAGCTGAGAGTCTATTTCAAGTTGAGAATAATTTTGTGGGGGTAACGCGAGGGAATGTGTACCATGATTGAGATATAAATCTTCTTGAACCGCTGTACGAACGGAAGTCCATGAGACAGAAAGAGAAGGAGAAATACGACGAGCGAGTGAAGATAAAGCTTGTAGTTCAGGTGTTGACTGTGGGCTAGAGCCTCGTGTTGTTTGTGGACTTTGTGCAAAGAGAAATTGGGTGTTTTGATTAAGGAAGATACCTTCTCCAATATCGATTGTACCATCTTGGTTTGTATCTACAGGAGCGGCTTCTCCGTCATGCGTATTTCGATACCAAAAATAATGACTACCATCGATATTTA
>NYTD01000013.1 GCA_002683315.1 Deltaproteobacteria bacterium
GGAAGCAGACATTGACGGTGACGGCATTGATGACTGTACACAAGATGCAGATGGTGATGGTTATGGTTCCATCGGTTCTTATTATGCAGATGTAGACGGAACAGATTGTGATGACGGTGACGAGTTCACATATCCAGGTGCAGGGTATATGGAAGATGCTCCACTTGATGAAGAATGTCTTACAGATGCAGATGAAGATGGATATGCAGCAGGTATCCCAGCATTATTTGAGTGGAATGCTTCAAACGGTGATTGCTATACCATTACTGTAAATGACTCTTGGGGCGATGGATGTAACGGTTCAGCTGATCTGTATATTGATGGAGCTTTGTCTACAAGCTTCTCAGGTCCAACTGATGATCCAGCTATCGATGATGGATATACAACTTCCTACGAACAATGTGCGTCAGCAGATGGATTCTGGCAGTTTGGATGGACGCAAGCAAGTTCATTCAATAGTGAGTGCTCCTTCTCTATCTCTGATTCGTCAGGAAACGAAGTATATGCTTCTTCTGGAACACTTCCAGCGACCGTTCCTGGTGGTGGTACAGATTCCGATGATACAAACGCAAGCGTTCAGTAACATCTGATGTGATTCTTGTATAGAGTCTTCTCATCTCGGGGTGCACATGCACCCCGATTTTATTTTCTTGGCGATATTCTGCGAAGAAAGTGATCTTCCTTACCTTGCATCACCTTTGTTGAAAGTGATACGCTTTCTTATGAGACAATATAAGTGATTCGTTTTCTGGGGGGATATATGAATGAAGGTGAGCGTTTAATTGAAAACATACGAAATTCAATCATTGGTGATGATGTTGTAATGGATGGACCATTTGGTCCGCGTCGCGTAACGTATGCTGACTATACTGCTTCAGGGCGTTCTCTCCAGTTCATAGAAGAATTTATTCAAGAAGAAGTGCTACCGATGTATGCAAACACACATACAGAAGCTTCTGGTACAGGTCTTCAAACGTCTCGGTTTCGCGAAGATGCGCGCGATATAATTTTGGATGCGGTTGGAGGTACTGATGAAGACGTACTTATCTTTTGTGGTTCAGGAGCCACTGGTGCAATCAATAAGCTATTGGAGGTATTAAATATACGTATTCCCGCTGATTTGAATGAACGGTACGGGCTGGAAGAACACATTCCAAAAGAAGAACGTCCTGTTGTCTTTATTGGTCCATATGAGCATCATTCCAATGAACTACCATGGAGAGAATCAATTGCAGATGTTGTAACAATAGATGAAGACGAAGATGGTCGTATCGATTTGGGGCAGCTTGAGGAGAATCTCAAAAAGTATCAACATCGTCCGCTGAAGATCGGATCGTTTTCTGCAGCATCGAATGTGACGGGAATCGGGTCAAAAACAGGTGAAATCGCGGTATTGCTCCACCGATACGGTGCCTTGTCTTTTTGGGATTTTGCAGCGGCCGGACCCTATGTGCAAGTAGAAATGAACATGAAGCTCGATGGAGAGAATGGTCATCTGGCATACAAAGACGCGATCTTTATCTCCACGCATAAGTTTATTGGTGGTCCAGGTACACCGGGACTACTTATCGCAAAAAAGAACTTGTTTACCAACTCTGTGCCAGCTGTTCCAGGAGGAGGTACCGTTGCCTATGTCAATGCCAATGAGCACCGATACTTAGATGACCCCACACATCGAGAAGAGGGAGGAACCCCTTCCATCGTGGGTGCAATTCGAGCAGGTATGGTGTTCCAATTAAAAGAAGCGGTTGGATATGCGAATATCCGTGCAAAAGAACATGATTTTATCACACGTGCGATTACTTCTTGGTCACAAAATCCTAATATTCAAATTTTAGGTAATCCTTCTGCATGGCGTTTATCAATAGTTTCATTTATCATTCGTTGTGGTGATAGAAGTTTACACCATAATTTTGTCGTGGCGTTGCTTAATGATTTATTCGGAATTCAAGCTCGAGGAGGGTGTTCTTGTGCTGGTCCATATGGTCATCGACTACTGGATATCGATCTCACAACATCTCATATGTTTGAACAAGAGGCGATGAAAGGATGTGAGGGGATTAAACCAGGCTGGGCGCGCGTTAACTTTAACTATTTCATCTCTGAGGATGTTTTTTCTTATATCTTAGATGCTGTTCATATGATTGCGAATGAAGGATACAAGCTTCTGCCATTGTATCAATTTTGTCCTATGAGTGGGCAGTGGGTGCATCAAGATAAATTATCTGTCCGGGTCATGTCTTTAAGAGATGTTCGATATAGAAGTGGTCGAATGAGCTATCCATCTCGTAAAATGACCGCACCGGAATGGGTCTTGCCAGATTATCTTAAAGAAGCACAAGAAGTGTTCGACGAATTTGAGGACGATAATGTAGACAAAACCAACGTAATTCAGCTAACAGAGACATTTGAGCATCTCCGATGGTTTGTCCTTCCATTTGAATTTAAAAATAAATCATAAAAAGTATTGACACGTCAAAGGTTGTTGCGCTATAAATAAAAAGAACCTTGATCTTGCGATCTCTTCCTTTTATCGATGCTTATGCCTATTTCATTGACTTTATCTGCTTGGACAAATACGCTTTTTCGTGCACGCACATATTTTCGTTCTGCGAACACAGAGAAAAAATCTACAATTGAACGTAGTAAAGTTCGTTTTGATAAAGATTTGAACCGAAAAAATGACGATACAGAATTGCAAAAATCTTCCCCACAGAAGATGAGAAGTATTCAAGTAGAAATACTTCCAAACACTATTTTGCTTCATTTTGATTCATTTGTATCTATTGGTGTTTTGTTATCAGACTTGGAACAGACAACGTACTCTATATCCAATCAGATTCAGGCTTCTTCTCGTTCTCTCTTTGAGATACGTCTTTGCTTTGGAGAGCGCTTACTTCATCCTTCTTTTTTGCGCCTCGTACGTTCCTATGTTCAAGAACAAATGGCTATACAAGTGCGAGGGCTATCTTGCTCAAAAGATTCTATGCAACGGATTTTAAGTGCCTCTATTGGATTGGACATCCATGAAAGCAAAGCAAAATCATTGATTGTGCATCAGACATTCCGTTCAGGGATGATGTATTCCGTTGATGGAGAGTTACTGATTTATGGAGATGTTCATGAAGGTGCGCATATTCAAGCAACAGGATCGATCACAATTATGGGTGTGTTGAGTGGAACCGCTCATGCAGGATCAACAGGAAATCAAGAAGCAAAAATCTTTGCTTCATCCATGGATTATCCCAAATTATGGATTGATACTCAGTTTGTTCACGAAGAACAAATTCAGCATAAAAGAGGATATTCAGTAGCAAAATTGAGTACGAATCTCAATAATAATCACGTCACGATGGGGGGAACATGAGTGAGTGTATTGTCATAACATCCGGAAAGGGTGGAGTAGGAAAGACTACTACAACAGCGAATTTAGGAGTTGCACTAGCGATGCAAGGTGCGCGAGTTTGTGTTGTTGATGCCGACATTGGACTGCGAAATTTAGATGTTATACTTGGTCTTGAAAATCGTATTGTATATGACCTCGTTCAATATATTGAAGGCAAATGTAGACTATCACAAGCTTTGATTCGAGATAAGAGAGAAGAAAATCTATATTTGCTTCCTGCCGCGCAAACTCGAGAAAAAACAGCCGTTAGTCCATATCAGATGCGTGAGCTTATCTATGAGTTAAAACAGGATTTTCATTATATTTTGGTAGATTGTCCAGCAGGAATTGAGCAAGGATTTAAAAATGCAATTGCTGGTGCAGATCGAGCAATTGTCGTGACCACTCCAGAAATGAGTGCAATTCGCGATGCAGATAGAATTATCGGATTGATTGAAGCGGCAGAGCTTCCAGAGCCTCATCTCCTCATCAATCGATATCGTGATGGTATGGTTCGTCGTGGAGATATGCTCAATAAAGATGATATCCTTGAGATATTGGCAACTCCACTATTGGGAGTGATTCCCGAAGCGGAGGACATCATCATTTCCGCTAATCGAGGATACCCTGTATCCTACCTCCCCAATAGTCCTGTTGGTGGAGCATATCGAAATATGGCGCGTCGTATTAATGGTGATTTTGATAATATGGAATCATTGAACCAAAATAAAGGTTTATGGAATTCAGTGAAACGCTGGATTGGTATCGATTCATTTTCGGAGGTGAACGGATGAGAAACACACTAAAGAAATTCTTTGGAGCTACGAATCAAAGCAAAGACGAGGCAAAGCGTCGACTAAAGCTTTTGCTCATTCATGATCAGCTTGACCTAACCCCAGATCAAATTGAAAATATGAAGCATGATATTATGGGTGTGGTTCGTCAGTATCTTGTGATTAATGAAGAGGAAGCCGATTTTCGTTTGGATCATGTAGATGAACATATTGCACTTGTAACTTCATTGCCTGTAGCTAAGATTAGAGAAAATAACGGCTGAAAAATCATACGTGATTCTTTTTGTTCGTACGGTTCTTTTTTTAAAGAACCTTTTGTTGGTTTCTTATGGTTGAATTATTTTTGGAGTGGTATGAATGATTATCTTTAGATTGTAAAGGAGTTCACCCATGATCGTTGTAGATTCCACACCGGTAATGAGGAAAAAATTGGTTCAAGAGCTTGTTCGTATTCGTATGTTTTCTAGCCTTGATGTTGGTGCTCAAGCATTCCTAATCGATAATATCATAATTCAGAAGTATGAAAAAAACGAGGTTGTTTTTCGACAAGGAGATCCTTCAGATACATATCTTGTTTTGCTGAAGGGGAGAGCGAAGTTAGAATATGAAGCAGAACCAGGTGTAGATGCTCTTTTTGTTGGTACGTTAGGGAGAGTGCAAGGGGTAGGAGAACTGGGCCTCATAACAGGGAAGCCACGAGCCTTAAGCCTTGTCGCAAATGACCCTGTCCTTATGCTAACAATCAAGAAGTATATTTTTATGGACTTATTCGATCGTTTTTCCTCTTTCTCTGTAGGAGTTGCGCGAGAGCTGGCTCAATCTTTAGAGCGGAGTAAGCCGAAAATTCCTCTTGCTCCATATGATAAAGAAGAGCTTCCAGATGAGTCTGTTCTTTCTTTGATTCCGATGAGTTTTATTTTACGACATCGTGTTCTTCCTCTTCGAAATATTGCTTCTCGATTAACTGTTGGATTTGTAGATCCTTTTGAAGCCCCATTATTACTCCGAATCAAAAATCTATTACCTTCTATGCAAGTTAATGCTGTTTCTATCAAAGCTAATTTTTTTAATGAAATATTGAAAGGATTTTCTGGAGGAGCAATGGAAACAGTATCTTCAGATAAAGTTCAGGTTTCAACGAGCCCAATTATTTTGAGTGTTTTACTGCATAGGGTCGTTTCTGAGGGAGCAAGTGATTTGCACTTAAGTGCAGGTTTAAAGCCACGATGGCGTGTTGATGGTGAAATGATTGAAATCCATGATCAACCGGTATTGGGAGAAGAAGACGTCTTAGATTGGATACGTCCTATGATGAGAGAGGATTCTATAGAAGAGTTTGTACGAACCAATGATGTTGATTTTGCCATACCACTTGATGATATCGCTCGTTTTCGCGTGAATGTTTTTAGAGATCAAAATGGATTCGGGGCGGTGTTTCGTTTGATCCCATCCCAGATATTGTCTGTTCAGCAGCTTGGATTACCCAATGTGCTGCTCAAATTGGCCTCTTTGCCAAAGGGGTTGGTTTTGGTTACGGGGCCTACTGGATCAGGAAAGTCTACGACTCTTGCTGCGATGATTGATTATATCAATAAGACGAGAAACGAGCATATCATCACATTGGAAGATCCCATCGAATTTGTGCATACATCCCGAAAGTGTTTGGTCAATCAACGGGAGATAGGTCCTCATACCGATAATTTTTCTAGGGCATTACGGGCCGCATTACGACAAGATCCAGACATCGTGTTGGTGGGAGAGCTTCGAGATTTGGAGACCATTCAGCTTGCAATTGAGGTAGCGAATACAGGACATCTTGTTTTTGGTACTTTACATACAGCAACTGCAATTACAACTGTCGATAGAATGGTTGATATGTTTCCAGCGAACCAGCAAAATCAAATACGAAGTACACTTTCAGAAGTTCTACAAGGAGTAGTGTCGCAAACATTGCTTAAAAAGAGAGGCGGTGGACGTATTGCTGCGATTGAGGTTCTTATTGTCAATAATGCTGTTGCGAACCTAATTCGAGAATCCAAGACTTCTCAGGTTGCTACCATTATGCAAACAGGGAAGGCGAGAGGAAATTGTATGCTGAATGATTCTTTGGCAGATCTTGTTCTTCGAAACGAAGTCGCATATGAAGAGGCTTTGAATCGTTCTATGGATAAATCCGATCTTGCGAGAAGACTGAATAAAACATACAATCCGACATAGGAGGTTTTATGGATACTATAGAAGAACTGGTACATTCAATTCGAACAATTGATAATCTATTTATCATTACGGGGGCAGGAATTTCTGTAGCATCCGGTATTACTCCGTTTCGTGGAACAGATCCTGATGCTGTTTGGAATAAGGATGTTACAGAAAAAGGAACATTTGCCTATTTTCGTGAAGATGTTTTGGGCTCATGGAATTGGTACTGTACACGTTTTTCTTCCCTATTTGGTAAAAAACCCAATCCAGCACATTATGCAACAGCAGATCTGGTTCGATATTTTGAAACGAGAAATAAACACTGCGCACTTGTTACGCAAAATATTGATGGACTGCACAAAACCGATCTCAGTCTTGATGTGATAGAGGTTCATGGATCAGTCCAGTATCTACGCTGTGCAACTCAAGGGTGTGTATTCGGTGAACCAACAGGTCGTGTTCCTTTCACAAAAGACATGCTTGAGACCTTTTTGCGTGTACCCACATTGAAAAATATCCCAACTTGTTCCGCATGTGGGGATTATCTTCGACCACATGTTTTATGGTTCGACGAGTACTATACTGCTCACGAAGATTATCGTTTTCAAGATTTTCCAGATCGTTTGTATGATGCTCAATTATGTTTGTGTATTGGGACTTCTTTTTCTGTAGGTGTTACTGCTGCCGTGATTCAGCATGCTTTTTCAAGAGATATCCCTCTGTGGGTTATTGATCCCGTCGATCCCAACAGCGTATATATGCATTGGATTCAGGGAAAAGCAGAAGTAGTCCTTCCCAAACTTGTTCAACAGCTATAAATCACAAGGCTTGGGATTTGAATACAAAACGCCATTGAGCCATGTGAAGTGTACAGGTTTCTTTGCTTTGGGGTGAGAGCAGTAGTGTATTTCTATCGAGTTTCCTGTGGGGTGAACAGAGTACAGCCCAGAGTTATCATTCGCCCAATTGCGTTGAACGAGATCTTTATGAGAGAGATAGGTTTTGGCTTTCGAGGGTTCTGCAAGAACATGACCTGCGATGGATAACATCCCTTGTGCTATGGGGTGTAATGGGGATTCTAGAGGTGGAGGTTCAAACCATGATTGGTGCAGCATATGTGGAAGAGAATAGCGTCCTTTTAGGTCAGATCGAGCATAAATATCCCATCCGGAATCTATAGGAGAAAGAGTCAGAGATAATTCTCGGGGAAGATTGTTATTGATTTGGATTCTTTTATTTTGTGCAGCTTTTTCCAGTTTGAAGTGCATTCCGATCAATGCTTGATTAAAAAAATCCTGTTGGAAATCGTTTAGTAGTGGCCATGCCTTATCTTCATTGAGAGAAGATAAGGCTTCTCGCAACATTTTATCAGATCGAGAGATTATGATTCCTCCTTGTACAGGTACAATCTCCCATTCTCTCCAAAGGTATCCATGTTCTCCTTTTCGGTAGTGGAATTGTGCGGCCTCGAATAGTTGTTTTAAGATTTCATCAGTCGTGTCTTTTTTGGGCGGCCACATTCCTTTGAACGGGATCGCTATGAGTGTTGGATATATTTCGGGAGCACCGTGCTGCACATCAAAGATAACCAGTGTTCCTGATGTAAAGGGATCAATGGAAAAGAGTTTGATGTATTCCATCTCTTGAAGAGGAAATGCTGAGTGATACATCCAATACATAGGAGAAAAGTTCAGTTGTACAGTTAAGGGAGCATAGGATAATGATATCGGCAAAGGGGTTGGTTTACGTAGGTATTGTGCCTTGGAGAAGAGATGATGTGCCTCTGTATGGTGTTTTAATAAGGGAAGACGAAGATGTACAATAGGTGTTTTTTCGCTAAAAGATATCGTTTTCTGCTCTGTTCTTGGAAGGTATGGAGAGAATTTTCGGTTTGTTTGGATTGTACATCCTTGTTTTGGTATAGGAACAGGTGAGGATTCGACCTCTTTTTCTGAAGAAATACGTAGCTCTNCTTCTTGGNATTNTGCGAAAANAACACGTTGTGTGTCCAGAATGTACCATCGATCGGAAGATGAAATTCGTACATGATGAGGGTACAGTGCAGCCAACGTTTCTTCAACATCCATCTCTTGAATGCTGAATCGTAGAAGCTGACCGTGAGCATAATTGTGATAATGAACAGATGAATTCTGGGTAGAGATATGCTCGAGATTCTTCACAGATATACCCATGTGAAGAAAGATATTGGGCATACTTCTTTGAGCTTCTATGACAGAGTCACAGCTAATTGTCTCAAAGTAATAGGTATTGGCCCATAGAGTTGTAGAGAAGAAAAAAAACATAGATCATCAAATTAATTTGTTCTGCTGTATTCTTTATCGTCTCATATTGCATTTGCATTTCAATTTTTTCTTGTAGTTTACAAAAAAAAACTATAGACTTGACATGGCAATAGTAGGTTATTTGTGATTTTATTTTTTTTGGCATGTGCTCCACGTATTATTCGCTATCCAGGTCCCGTTATTGGACTCGGAAGAGAGCCGGTCGCGGCTTTTCGTCAGTCTGTAGATTCTCCACCAAAGAAGACTGTTCGTATTCAGCCCAAACAAGGATCACATATTGCCAAGGCTGCTCGTTTCTTTATTGGTGTCAAACAGCTTCGAGTTGGAGATGAAACCTATGGTTATCATTGTTCAGGGTATATCTCGGCAGTCTTTGCAAAAGCAGGACTTTCCGTTCAAGGTTCGACCAAGAATTTGTATACAATGGCCAAAAAGAATGGTTTTTTGTCGACAACGCCACAAGTAGGGTCGATCGTTTTTTTTGATAATACCTATGATGCCAATAAAAATGGGAAATTTGATGATCCTCTTTCTCATGTCGCGATTGTCGAAAAGATATATGATGATGGGCGAGTTTCTATGCTTCATCTCGGATCGCGTGGTATTGTTCCTTTGACATTAAATCTTCGACAACCCGATCTGCATAAAGATATGAATGGTAACCTTCAAAATAGTTTTTTACGCGTGCGTACATCTAAGAATGATAAGCGTCCAAGATTGGCTGGACAGCTGTGGAGAGGATTTGCTTTTTGGGATATTCCATGAAGTTTATTCGTCCTGTTGTCAGCACTCTTGGTGGAATGAATGCTAGAATTCGCGATGTTTCTCGTTTTCGAGAAGTGTCAATGATCTTTGTACGTTATGGATTTGGGGCACTTGTTTCAGGTATCTCTGGATCAGGAGTGGAAAATGATGATTCTTTTATTTCCAATCCTAAGCGAGCCCTTGAGGCGATTCAAGAGCTTGGGCCAACATTTATCAAATTTGGACAGATTTTATCGACTCGTCCAGATATCATGCCACAAGAGTACATTGATGAGTTTCAGGCACTGCAAGATAATGCCAAAGTACTCTCATTTTCACAAGTGGAGAAAGTACTTATAGAAGAGTTTGGACCCGATTGGAAATCCTTTCTTCATTCTTTCGATGAGCAACCATTGGCTTCTGCTTCCATAGCACAGGTGCATCGCGCAGTCCTTAAAGATCACACCCCTGTAGTTTTGAAGATACAACGTCCGGGAATCGATTCTCTTATACGGTCTGATCTAAATATCCTTTTGTTTATTTTGGATCGGTCACTGGTCGAATTTCCAGAATTACGACTCTTTGATCCGATTGGAATGTTTCAAGAGTTTCGTCGTTCTTTGATTCAAGAATTAGATTTTTCAGCGGAATTCAAACATTTGGAACGTTTTGCAAAGAATTTTGAAAAGACTTCTATTGTAAGAGTACCAAAAGGATATGCAGAGCTAAGTTCAGGCCGTGTTTTATGTATGGACTTTTTTGAAGCTGTTGGAATCCGCTTCGCTCGCGAAAAAGGGTATGATATGGAACGAGTGGGAGAGAATTATCTCGAAGTTGCGTATTCTATGCTCTTTAGGCACGGTTTTTTTCATGGAGATCTTCACCCTGGAAACATTTTGGTTTTTGAAGACTGCACACTAGGTCTTCTTGATTGTGGAATGGTGGGTTTTCTCAGTGAAGAGATGAAAGATACCCTTGCAGGGCTTATATATTCCTTGTATCGTGGTGACCACCGCATGGTAGCCAAGCTATTTTATGATTTGTCCATCAAAGAAGAGCGGGTTGATTTTGGAAGGTTTGAGCAAGATGCCATGGAGGTCGCCGAACTTCATTGGACAGGAGATTCTTTCCAAGACATGGACATCGGTGCATTTTTGATGGATATTTCGTTTCGCGCAATGAGGCACAAAGTGCGAGCACCACCATCGTATACAATGTTTTTTAAAGGAGTGATGACCACAGAAGGATTGGCCAAAGCTTTGCTTCCTGAAGTTGATCCATTAAGAGCAGCACAACCCTTTGTTGAAGAATTGGTTCGAAATCGTTGGCAACCAGAAAAGCTCACTGAGGTGGGGACATACAATCTGCTTTCCTATGCTAATTTAATGCGTAGACTACCCATCTCTTTTGGGCAGCTACTTGATGATTTTGATCATCAACGCTTTCGAATTCATGTTGAGCAACAAACAAATATTGCAGAACAAAAAAACAATAATCACGTTCAATTTTGGAAATTGGTTTTGTGGGTTTCTTCTTTGTGGATGTTATTGGGGCTTGTTCTGTTCTTTATTCCTGCAAGCTTTTTATATGGCAGACCCATTATCAGCGTAGTTTTGATTGTGCTTTCAATCGTGATGCAACTTACAGCTTTATTTCGAACATTTTTTCGTAACTAAAAAATCGTGTACTGCAGGCATCACCTGTTCGAAGGTATACATTCTGCTTCAGATGTTCTTTCCGAACGCCTACACTCATCTTTTCTCGAAAAGATATTCTCGATAGATATACGCAGTATTATTGAGGTGACTGGCGATCTCGTAATGCTTTGGCCTTTTCAAAGAGCACTTTGCCTTCTTCTATTCTTCCGGTCTTGGCCATAATATTCGCTTGGAGCAAAAGTGCTCTTGGAGTGGGGGATTCTCTGTTCAGGAGAGGTTTTAGGACTGTTTCTGCTTGTGCATACTCTTTGATATTAAATAATACTTGTGCATAACTATGTCTGTGTGCGTTTTGGGAGGGGAATGCTTTGAAGTATCCAGCAAAAGAGGTAGAGGCTTTTCGCCATTGTTTCTCTTGTGCGTGTAGAGAACCAATTTTTCCCAGCAAAAGAGGGTTGGGAAATCGTTCGTGCTCTTTTTGAAAGAATGCAATTGCTTTGGGGATATCTCCGCGAATACGAAAGGCGTTGGCGATGGTTTCATGTACCATTTCACGAGGAATTCCATCTTCCAAGCTTTCAAGAAGTAACGGCATGGCTTGCTCAATACTCTTATGGCGAAATAATGCAATACCGAGGAGAGCCTTTATATCGGGATTGGGGTTTTGGCTCACCCAAGCTTCTCCTTTTAGAATTGCTTTTTCTACTTGTTTGGTGTCCATGAGCATTTTTAGATAGCTACTTTGCAAAGAGACATCTGTTGGAACTTTTTCAAGAGCATCTTCCAAAATCGCCAATCCTTCTTCAAAACGTTTCAGTCCTCCCAATGTATTGGCCATATTCATTTTGATCATATTGGAGTTGGGCTCAAGAAGGAGGGCTTGCTGATAGACTTCAAGGGCTTTCTCTTTTTGGCCAAGTTTTGCATATAGCGCTCCCAGTCCCATCCGAACTTCGGAAAGCTGTGGTTCCTTGGCTATAATCGTTTCGTATTCAGGAATGAGAGACGCCGGATTTTCTTCGGTAGGACGTCGTTTTCGAAGCTCTTCAATTCTCTGAACCGTTTCTTGATGATCTTTGATATCGAGGTTGGATGTTGTTGCGAAGTCGTTAGACATGTACCCAAGTGCAGCAAGTTGCGCCTGTACACCGCTTGATTGTTGGACTTGAGACGTAATCCCTTCTGTGTTCCAAATCTGCTGACCAAAGGCTCGAAGTGGTGTGATATTCGTATTGTTTTCTGTGAACACATTTCGAAGTTCAGAAGGGTCTTCCGTCAGATGAAGTAGATGTGCAGATGGTGTGTCGATTAGTTTCCAGCCTTTGTATACAGTGGCAATTTCAGGGTGATAACCAAATCGCTGTTGCGCCAACACCGATTCTAAATAGACGGGTGTATCCTCAATGGGCTTATCTTGAAACAGTGGGCTCAGATCTCGTCCATCTGATGTCGGAGGCACGATACCAAGCATGGAAAGAGCGGTTGGAAAGACATCGACACCACTTACAGCGTATTGATCGACGATTATTCCTTGATCAAGTGGTTTGGGAGGAGAGATAACAAAGGGAATATTCATGGTGGTATTCCATAAATATAAACCATGCCCTTTTTCTCCATGTTCTCCAAAACTTTCACCATGGTCTGCGAGAA
>NYTD01000014.1 GCA_002683315.1 Deltaproteobacteria bacterium
TTTATCACCGGGTTCATACAAATTACGTGTGATGTTTCGAGATTGCACGATTGGAACGACTTCCATTCGTATTTTGGACAAGGATTCATCACCGATAGTGGTTCGTTCCGATGTGGATATGACCTATCTTTTTACTGACTTTCATAGTTTTTCTGCCATGCGGAAACTATTAAAGATGCCGGCGCACAAGCGTGAAACATTGGAGGGGATGGAACGCATTTATACGCTTTTGCGAGACAAAGATGGTGACAATCGTCCATTGTCTTTTATCAGTGGAAGCCCTGTGTTTTTTACGCGTGTTCTGGAAAATAAAATGAAGCTTGATGGAGTGATGCATGATGAAATTGTTCTCAAGCCATTTAAGAAACTGTTCTCTTCAGGAACCATCAATCCGATTCCACTGATCAAAGAACAAGTGGGATATAAGCTTCATGCTCTGATGCGTTTACGGCAAAATATTCCACCTCATAGTAAAGAGGTTCTGCTTGGAGATGATACGGAAGCTGATCCGATTATTTATGCGATATACACGAGCCTAGTTCGTAAAGAAATATCAAAAGAAGAATTTTTTGCAGAGCTGGAACGATTGGATGTGTCCCGATATTGGAAAAGAAAAATAAAGAAAGAATGGGGTTTGTTTCAAGAGTCACTGGGAGCACAAGCAGATATTCTGGTCGTTTATATTCATCAAACGAAGGAAAGTAGAGCTGAGTTTGAGGAATGGGGCACGAATGTTCCTTTTGTGTTTCATAGGGGAGCGAAAGAGATTGAAGCCAATCTCCGAATACAAGATTGGATGTTGAGGGTTCCGTAAGACGATCAGTACGATTGGGTTATCTCGTATCAAGAGAGGAAAAATGTGTTCGATCGATTCATAAAAAAATTAGAAGAGCGATGGTCACGCTGGGATGAGCGTGGTTACGTGGCGCTTATTTCGCGTTTGAACCAGACCCAGCGTCGTCATATACTCTCTAAGAATCATGGTAGAAAGGTATTAAGGGTTCTTCACCGAAAATGGAAAGATGCGCATAGTCGAAATATACTTCTTGGATTATTACTCGATGTAGATATTGAACAATTAGATTTAGAGTTACGTGTAGACTTCATCCATGCTTTGCAAAAGGGAAGAACTTCTTTCACAGATGAGGAGCGAATTGTTCAGCTAATATGCTCAACCGAAATATCGGATTTGGCGGCTTTGAAGAGTGGTTTGGAGCTAAGAGGGTATCATAATTTATATGATTTGGTGTATCATGAACTTTCGGCTTCTCATCGCGAGCGACTTCTTGCATATTTTTCTAATCATGATGATCAAGAAGGAAAAGTACGAGTTATTTGTGATATAGATGATACTGTGTATGCCAATTGGAAGGATGAAAAATTTCCTAAAAAAACCGTTTATCCTGGTGTTCTGGCTTTTATTTCATGCCTGGTACAAAATCCGCAAGACTTGGTCTTCTTGACCGCCCGTCCGAAAGATAGAGGACATCTTTCAGAGCGATTGACCAGAAGACGCCTTCAAGGATTTGGATTTACCGATCCTGTGGTATTGGTTGGAAGATGGCATCAAGTGCATTCTGATGAAGTTATTTTGGAAAGAAAATGGACAAACGTACAACGATATCATCATCTATATCCTTATGATCGGTTTATATTTCTAGGCGATTCAGGTCAATTAGATGCTGTTTTGGTACAAAGAATGAAACGAGCTGGTTTGTTAATGTGGGCGGGAATTCATGAAATAGAACCGAAAAGAGCTCCTGCTTGGAAGCAGCGATTTCCAGAAGCTAATTTTTTTCATAGCTATGCACAGGCTGCTTTTTTTGCTTGGAAGCAAGGTTTGATGACCAAAGAACAGTTTGAGTTTGTATGCATAGAAAGCCACAAAGAGCTAAGTTTGATGCCACAATGTCCTCCTAAAAGATGGGAGGAGTGGAACGAAATTCAAAAAATATGGAAACGAGAGGAGTCATCATGATGTGTACGATTGTAGGAAAAGGACGAATAGGCTTGATGTTAAATACGTTGGTACCCGATTCTATATTGGTGGGGCGTAATGAAGTAATCCCTTCTGAACACCCCATTATTGTGGCAACCAGATGTGATGATTTGGATGATGTTGTGCAAAGAGTCCATAAAGATGCCAGAGATACGTTGATTTTTATTCAAAATGGGATGCTTCATTCATGGTTGGCCCGCAATCATCTTCAAAATGCCACACAAGCAATACTGTATGTGGCTGTTTCTTCAAAGGGTGCTGTGCCTGTGGATGGGGGGCGTACAGTCGTTACAGGTCCATACGCAGATTTTTTTCAATCGATTTTGACAAAGGGTGAATTGCAGTGTCTGGCGATAGACAAACAACCATACCAAAAAGAATTGGTTGAGAAATATGTTTGGAATTGTGGTTTTGGATTGCTTTGTTCGTATTTTTCTTGTTCTGTTGGAGATGTGGTAACCAAACACCGGACAGATGCAGATGTGTTGCTATGGGAGCTGGCACAAGATACAGCTCGACTGGTGGGAGTTGATATTGATCCATCGGTCTGTGACCGTCTTTGTGATTATTCTTTGTCTATTTATAAATACAAAGGTGGAGTGAAAGAGTGGGGATGGAGAAATGGATGGCTGTGGAGCCAAGTGCAAGGACCAAAGCATGCGTATTATCTGCGCGCCTTGAACCTAGTTTAGTATCCGTAATAGTATTCGTAGTTGAGAAACCCATTCGTATAAGAGAATTGCCCCGCAGCTTCATCAATAGAGAGGCTTGAGGTGAAGGTTGCTTCCGTTGGAATATTCGGGTTGTTTGGTGCCACAAACGGAGACCAACCATTGGTATCTTTATAGAGTAATGTTGCGCCAAGAGGTATGCTTGTCCCATTGGAATCTGTATAGGTATAGTTTTCGTGGTAGGCATAGGAAAAAGTGAGATCTGCGGCGAAGTCTTCGCAATCGAGAGCAGAAATAGATGTGGTGTTGAATGTCGCGGTAATATCGAATTCAAATAGGCAATCGGTGCATGATGCGGTGGTTGGGGCTACACCAGAAAGACTCCAAGACATATCGCAATCAAGAGTATTGGGTTGTTCTGTAAAATATGCATGGGTGTACGTTTCTGAACCATTGAGTGTTGTTTCTGTATATGTCCAGCTTCCATCCCATCGATCTGTGTAATACAACATGATTCCGTTGGACTGACTGTCCGGTTCAGAAGCTGGTTGTGTACTTGGTTCTGAGGCTGGTTGTGTACTTGGTTCAGAAGAAGGTTGTGTACTTGGTTCTGCGGCTGGCTGTGGGTTGGGTTCGTTTGCCGGTTGTTGTTCTGGTTCAGAAGAAGGCTGAGAAGAGTTTTGATCTTGTGCTGCTGTATCGTCAAAGTCGTTTACGTTGAGCTCTTCGGCCGATTTGATGGTGGGGTTTGCACATCCAGCACCTAAAAGTAGCAGTACATATCTCATGAGGGCTTCCTTATGTTTCAATTTTTTGTATGTTCATCAAAACACATATGAAGTCTTTGAGCAAGCGGAGTTTGTTAGGTAGAGGAATATTTTTCGAGATATGCTGAGAGTTTGAGTTTTCGCTTTGTACTGTCCGAGCTCATGTATCGAAGTTTTCCAAATATAGGACGAACTGGACCCCATGCTCGGTCAAAGCGCCCAACGATCCAAAAAATACCGCTGTATGAGTTGGGATTTCGTCCATCAAGTGCATATCGATTATTTAATTCAATCAGGCGATTGATTGCGGTTTGTGCATCAGGAGACCACTCATAGATCTTCTTTCCCCATAGCATACGCAGGTAGTTATGAATAATTCCTTCTTTGCGAAGCTGTATTTGTGCAGCGTTCCATATGGGGTCATGGGTCTTTGCTGTATCGAGTTCTTCAAGTGTATATAAGATGGGACGAGGATCGTCTTTGTGTTCATGAATGGTTTTTTTTGCCCAATCAGGAAGAGAGGAAAGTTTATCGTATGTTTTGGGATGGTGAAGATTAAAGTTATACCCCAACTCTCTCCATGTGATCATTTCATCCAAAAATGCCTCTGCATGAGGGGACATACCCCACCATCCTGCTCGTGACCCAGTGGCTTTTGGAGGGTCTTGAGGAATCGTCCACTGCTCTTGTGTGAATAGGGTGTCGATAACCTCATGAACGGAGATATGTCCAAAATGAAAATACGGTGACATACCGCTTGAGGCGACAACATCAGTTCTATTTCGATCGTTGTGATAGCGTTGTATGGTACGTTCAAAAAAATTTGACAGGCGTATTTGAGCTGCTTTCTCACCACCGTGTAGCCCGGTAGGTTTTATGTCATGATTGATGGGAAGTGTGGATAGATCTTCGTCTCCATCGAGGATCTCTTGGGATGCTGCGGGCCATCTGGCTAGAATGCTCGGTGCAATATGAGCACCTGTTATGGCAAGGTTTAGGGCTGAACGTCTAGGAAACTGTGCGAGATGGGAACTGATATTCTTCTGTAAATAACGTCGGAATGATGCTGCTGTTGTGAAGAAACGATCAGCGGCTCTCAAAGGATAAATCCCATTNCTATCNANGATNTCAAAATAAATGGGTATGGTTTGTGCNACTTTTTNCTGCATTTGTGGGACAAAGAAAGAAGGNAAATCATCTGAGATTAATGCACAAGCGTGTTGNCAAAGAGANGAGAGNAGNCCTTTTGCTGATCCTTTTTGGGGCTCTACATATGGATAATAAGTAATTCCTGCTTGTTGGCAGCGATCTTTGTTGTCTTTCATTCCGTCAAGAATAAATCGGTGAAAACGATCACTGGCCCATCGGTAATCAGCGCGCAAAGCTTCAAAAATAAGCAACGGTTTGTTTAGCTTTTTGCTCAGTAACGATGCACGTTGGAGCGCAAAATTCCACTGTGTTCGTCGATTGCTTACCATCCAATATAGAACATATGATCCATCTGAGCGGATGGGAGTGTCATTAAGTGTATGTATTCGTATATCAGGAACTGTTACACTTTGAGAAGCAGAGAAGTGAGCCATAAAACCAGTAAACCTCGTGCGCTCCATCCAAAAGTTCGAACCCAGTTGCTCCAAACGAGTGATTGGTGGGCTTGAGGGTCAAAATGAGAGAGGAGTTTATTGTGAAAAGGGACTTGAAAGAGAGCGGTGCTTACCCAAACAATCATGAGTAGAGTAAGTCCTGCAGTTGGAGCCCAAGATGGAAATGATGAACTCGGTGCAGCAAAAAGAATGATTGTTGTTCCTGCTTCAATAAGCATTGCGGGGCCAACAGCGAAGCTTGTCCACTGCATATGACGTTGTTGATACAGAGCAAAGTGCTCTGGACCAACAGATCCATGTAGAGGGTAATGCACAAGTTGAACAAACCAGATGAGTCCAACCATGTACAGAGTCGATCCAACTTGAAGTAGAAACAGAAGAGAAGAAAATTGCATAGCCATATTGGATATCGTCATTCTCTTCGCACGCAAAAAATCCAAAAAAATATATTGCATTTTTTGCAACATATGTGATAGTGTTGACATTGCAAGACTTGACGTGTCAATACAAAAGTAAGTCA
The DNA here is from genome assembly GCA_002683315.1 of Deltaproteobacteria bacterium. Classification (GTDB taxonomy): domain Bacteria; phylum Myxococcota_A; class UBA796; order UBA796; family UBA796. Next base: position 5,562 of record NYTD01000014.1, read on the forward strand.
TTGGTTTTGTACTTTATATATCACATTATACGGATTATTTATGTCTCCTGCTACAGCCTTTCAGCTAAAAATATCGACAAGACCCAGTGTTATAGCCAAACCATTTTTGAAGTGGGTGGGAGGGAAGCGACGTGTTCTTCCTGAGATCTTTAAAGATATGCCCAGTCACTTTCAGCATTACTATGAGCCTTTTATTGGTGGTGGTGCTCTTTTCTTCTACATGCGTTCTCATGGTTTACTCATGGACAATATGATTACGATTTCCGATGCTAATCTTCGTTTAATTCGAACATATAAAGCGATTCGGGATGATGTTAATGGTGTAATTGAACGTTTACTTGTATACAAAGAGCGGCACAGTAAAGAATTCTTTTATGATCTTCGAGCTGTAGATATTGATCGTAAGCGTTCCGATGCAGATGTCGCTGCATGGATGATATACCTGAATAAAACAGGATTTAATGGTCTATATCGTGTAAACAAGAAGAACAAATTCAATACTCCTTTCGGACGTTATACGAATCCAAAGATTTGTGACATAGAAAACTTACGAGCTTGTAATCACGCTCTACAAGGTGTCGAAATCGTGCATGCATATTTCGATCATATTCACGATCGTGTTAAGCGAGATGATTTTGTCTATTTTGATCCACCCTACGTTCCTTTATCTGTAACTTCGTCATTTACCTCATATACCAATGACGGTTTTGGATCGTTGGAACAAACGATCCTCCGCGACTTGGCATCAGAGATTAAACAAAGAGGTGCTTTTGTTACATTGAGTAATTCTGATCATCCTTTTGTTCGGGAATTGTATACGGGTTTCAAAATGCGTTCTATCCAAGTAGGGCGTTCCATTAATAGCAAATCAACTGCGAGGGGAAAAGTAGGAGAGTTGATCATCAGCTAATCCTTTTCTCTTTGTCTTTGATGGATTATAGTTTGTGCAAGAGGAGACCTCATGTACAAGTCAGATATCATTCAAAATGGACAACCTTGCTTTGGTCAATGGTTTGGTGACATACAATTTCCAGATCCACGAGGCTTTAGACCGAAAGGACACATAATCTCTCGGTTTATACGTCCTTTTCGAGAGAAACGTTGGCAGTATCTGGGGTTGTATACACCAGATGTTTTTATGGGGCTTGCTCTTGTTCACGCCGGATATGTAGGAAATGTTTTTTGTTATGTATTTGATCGAAAAAGAGGGGTGTTATGGGAGCAAGAGAGATTGGCTCCTCTCGGTGCAGGGATTCGTGTAGATCGTGCGTTGTATTCAGGGGTGTCTTCCTATCATACAGAAAATGAGCGTGTTCGGATTGAGGCGCGTAACGGCATACGAATCGTTGATGTTCGGTTAAAAGATAAAAATCAAGACTTGGATGTTCGTCTTGAGCTTAATGACGATCCAAATCCTGTACAGATTGTGACACCAACTCGTGATTCCAAGTTTACTTTTACACACAAAGGTGCAGCGCTCAATACAAATGGAACCATACGCTTGGGTAATCAGCGTTGGAATATTCACGATGAACGAACAGCACTGGACTTTACCTTTGGTTTTCCTGCGTATCATACGGTTTGGCAGTGGTTATCCGCGCACGGAACAACGCAAGCTGGTAAGGGTTTTTCCATCAACGGCGTGGCGCCAGTCTTTCATGATTCTTTTCATGAAAATGTTTTGTGGATAGAAGGTGAGCCAACTGTTCTACCTCCTCTCATATTTAATTTTGATGCGCAGAATCCCCACAATGAATGGATGATTAAAACCGAAGATGGGTCTACGGAATTGTCTTTTCAACCGGAAGGAATGCGCAGACAAAACATCGATTATCGTGTAATAGCCTCTCGCTTTGTTCAGCCATTTGGAAATCTACGAGGGTTTTGTACAGACAAGCACGGATTCCGACATGATATTGAAGATGTATGTGGTGTTGTTGAAGATCACGAGGCGCGCTGGTAATGAAAAATATGCCTCTGCATTGGCAGATCATGCTAGGAATGTTGCTGGGGACACTCTTTGGACTGATCGTGAACTTTTCGGGTTTTGAGGTTCCATGGTTGTTGGCTGGTTCTGATTTTATTGGTGATCTCTTTATTCGGTGTCTACGCTTCGTTGCTGTTCCCATTGTACTTTTCTCTTTGATTGTCGGAGCCGGAGGATTGGGTGATGTCCAAAAACTCGGTCGGATTGGTATCAAAACCTTCTTGCTGTATTTGTGTACGACAGCCATATCCATCAGTATTGGATTGCTTCTCGCTAATTTTCTAAGTCCTGGGATGGGTTTAACGGAAGATCAGCAAGCCTCTCTTATTGCCAAGAGTGCACAAACAGTGGCGACAAAAATCGAAGCGGCTCAAGCACCGAGTCTGTCTCAAACGTTGTTGAATATAGTTCCAATCAATCCATTTTCAGCACTGGCTGAAGGAAAGATGCTACAGGTGGTTTTTTTCGCTCTTTCGATAGGTATGGGACTCAATCTCCTTGATGAAGAGAAACGAGCTCCGGTTATTTCCGTATTTGATGCCCTCAATGACGTGTTCATTCAGTTGGTTCATATATTTATGTATACAGCCCCATTGGCGGTTGCTGCACTTATATTCAAGGTGTTCGCAACCCTAGGATTGGGGGTTGTATCGGTTCTGCTTAAATACTGTTTTGTGGTTTTGCTTGGTTTGGCAATGATGATTTTTGGCGTATACCTATTTTTGGTACAATGGCGTACGTCTCTTACGATAAAGGATTTTTATCAGGGAATAGCACCTGCACAACTACTTGCATTTTCTTCTGCATCTTCGTCGGCAACCATGCCTGTTACGTTGCAATGCGTGCAAGAAAATCTTCAGGTAAAAGAAGAGGTGTCCAGTTTCGTTATCCCACTCGGTGCAACGGTCAATATGGATGGAACGGCCTTATATCAAGGTGTTGCCGCAATCTTTATTGCACAAATTTATAGCGTAGATCTTTCTATTTCTGATCAGTTCACAATTGTATTGACTGCAACTCTAGCCTCAATTGGTACAGCAGGTGTTCCTGGTGTAGGAATGATTATGCTGGTGATCGTCTTACAAAGTGTAGGAATGACACCAGAGATGATGACTGGTGGTCTTGCGATAATTTTTGGTGTCGATCGACTGCTGGATATGTCTCGAACAGTTTGTAATGTAACAGGAGACTGTGCGGTCGCTGCAGTGATCGGTCATGAAAAGACATGAGTAGCGGGTTTGATGCACATGGACGTCTCATAGAAGTATATGATGCACCCCAAGACAATACCGACCAGCTTCGCGCATTGGGAAACAATCCAACGACCTGTGAACAAACAGTATTGGATCTTCGGTGGGTACCGCTCACCGCTCTACCTATTGAACGATTTTATGAGCTCAAAGCGCTTTATCTTCATGAGAATCAGCTTGTAGCTCTACCAGAGCTTCATCATTTCCCATCTTTGCAGATTCTCAGTCTTGGAAGAAATCAAATACAGACAATTCCCTCCTCAATCAAGAAGCTCTGGATGTCTCTTCGACTTTTATTTTTGGGAGATAATCAGATCAAGCAGCTTCCATTTCATGAAGATGAGATGATGTTGTTTCACGGTTCTTCGGGAAATAATCCAATACCCGAGCCTATTGGAGATCAGTGGATGTTTCGTGAAGACGCAAAAAATAGTATTGCAGCCTTGCATCTCCTTTCAAGGCCTCCTCGAGGAATTTCACATGACATCGTGAAAGAGATGGAAGCTCTTTTTGTTCACAACTGCACCACCATTAATGAACCGATGATTTTTTCCTATCTATTGGACGGTTATCGGTGGGATGAAGAGCGAGGCTTGTTGCATGAGCAGCATAATTATCCTACTGAGATACACGCTTTGACACAGATTCTTGACCAGATGGGACCTCAGGTGATTGTTCATCCTTCCATTGGGAGAAAGTTGGTGCACCGAGAGCAAAATCTCAAGGACTACTGGTTCTCTTCGATGTAGGCTTCAAGCTGCTTTCTGCTTTTGCTCATTGCGTCGATGGCGAGGTTAAGCATGAAGTCTTCGGGAGCGGGTATATCTCCCAAGCGGGTTACAACCCAATCGATATCCATGAATCTCATTCCCTCGTCTGTGGGCATGTATACGGATACTGCGTATTCTTGA
>NYTD01000015.1 GCA_002683315.1 Deltaproteobacteria bacterium
TGACAAGCATGAAGATGGAAGCCAAGATGAGCTTGAAGAGTGTTCCTCCCTTTGCTCCAAATGGTTTTGTGAGAAGATAGAATTCTACGCACATGAGGGGTACAGTCAAAATCCAGTCGATGTAGCGAAACTCAGTTGGGCTTTGGCCAGTTGCAGCCCAAACATCGCGCATATAGTAGTAGTGAACAGCAGCAATACCTGTAATCAATCCAGATACAGTAAGAGAAAGCTTCCACTTTCCACTTACAGAACCACGTTCAACGAAAAAGAAGACGGTTGCTGCCAACATCGCCATCGTGCCAATAAAAAATGTAAATCCTACAAGATCACCTTGCTGGATTGTAGCTGTTGCTAAAAAATTAAACATTATGAGTATCCTTATGGTGGAAGTAAAATGGACTTTGAACTTGTTCAAAGATTCCAATTATGATCTAGCGCAAAAAAACAACCGTGCAAATTTATTGAACAACTTTTGAATACCCATAATGTATCAATATGGCTTTATTTAATTTTTTTTAAAGAATGGGATAGGTTTTGAATAACTACATCCCAATAAAAGCAGGCTTCATTTGTAACTCTCACTCCTCTTCAGGGTCATCCATCCAACCAAGAATATAAATAAGAGTAGATGTGATCAGCGTACATCCAGCCCCCACTCCAACCGCAATATGCGTCCCTACTTCTCTTCCCCATGTCTGTGCACCAAAATGATACGCAGATAATGGAACGACACACATAATAAAAAATAGAAATATGACCTTAAGTCTATCACTTAGCACATATGATAGCTCGTCTTCATGTGGATTCTGATTCCTATGCACCTGTTCTATTTCGTTGTTTGTTATCAATCGCAATCGTTTATTGTCATCCATTACATCCTCCTAATTCGCCTTATCTATCAGGATATTACAAAGATTTTGAACATGTATTGGATTGATACCGATCTATGCAGTGGATCATATGACCTTAAGCAGGGTTTACACAAAAGAACTCATTACACTACTTTCGTGTACGTTTTTCTTTAGGCGATCACCTCTACTTCATCGCGACTCACAGCTTTGAGAAGTTGATGCATGCGCTCTCTTTGTCCTGGAAAATCAGACCACGCATTTTTTAGCTGCATACACAAATCTTTCGCTCGCCGAAACGCTCCAACCAATGTTCCACTGACATCAGTACTATACGATAAACTCTCTAATATTTCTTCCAATGAATCTCCTTCTGCCCATGCTTTCCCAATCGGTATCATCGCTGGTTCCCATACCAAAACCTGTTTGGTGATGGCGGAAGACTCTTGAACAATATCACTATGTAAGACTGCCTGAATTCGACGAGAGATTCCTCTGTATCGTTTTTTCTCTCCCACATGAACGTTTCTCGGAAGCTCCACAACCATTCCACACAACACTCCATAGAGCTCTGTGGGAGGTAAGGAATCAAAGATGCCTTCCAAGAATAATTCAGTTGTAAACATCTCTTGTATTTGAAAGAACATCAGTGCCTTTGCTCCAGCATTAAAACTGCGGTCTTCTTTCACATAGTGCCAACGTTGTAAAAATTCGATTCGCTGTTCGAATTCTTTCCAACTCTGGCTTTGGTTGTATTCTGCTCTTCTGTGTAGCTTTCGAAGCTGCTTTTTTTGCTTGTGTAATCCTTTGGGCATTTTTCCAGCCACATCGATATCGAACCCTGCAGCGGCAAGTGCCCGCTCCATCTCGTTTGCTTCTCGAACACACTCTTCTGCCTTTTGCTTGCGAGACCAAGATAAAAAGGATCGTTCAACCAATTGTTGAATTCTATCAATGGGATGATAGTGCAGTAAATTCACAACCGAATTAAACGAGAGAGAAAATTGACTATGTACAGGTTCATAGCTGTGATTCATGTATCTCTCTATACGAGGTAACATATCTGGAAAATCTTCAAGATTCATCCGCATAACAACCAGTCCTTCTTCATCCATTCCACGACGTCCAGCTCTTCCTGCCATCTGCATAAATTCTCTTGTGGGAAGTTCAATCATACCTTGCCCATCGTAGCGTTCTAAAGCATCAAGTACAGCTGCACGAGCCGGCATATTGATACCCAATGCAAATGTTCCTGTACAATACAACACACGAATAAGCTTTTTTTCGTATAACTCTTCCACCAAATTTTTGAGCATCACATGTAAACCAGCATGATGAAATGCGATCCCATCGCGATACAGTCGCGTGAGATGTTTGTTGATGGCCGCTCCCCCACCTTGCTCAATAAATCGATCAATATGCTCTTGAACTTGCGATTGTTCTTGTGGAGAGAGCAAAGATTGACGGTTATGGCGTGACAACATAAATGCAAGAGACTCTGTTTTTGCTCTCGAGAAGACAAAATACAGATATGGATGGGCTTCTTGACCAAGCATACGAAAGATATCGATGTGCGTTGTCTCGCGTGATGAACGATCTCTTTTAAAGTGTCCCTTCTTTTTTCCATAAAACTTCTTGTGCTTTGGCTGTGGTTTTGGTTTCCGGATACCCATTTTGGCATGAAGTTCTTTTGTTTTTTTGATGCTACGAAGCTTGCTTTGATGCGTTCCTACTCGAAATGAAAGGGGTACCGCACGTTTATACTCTTCCACAACCACCACATCTCGATTTCGTACATAATGAAGCCAGTCTGCAAACTGATGAAGATTAGAGAGCGTCGCAGAAAGACCAACGATAAGTACATGTTGAGGAAGATAAATCAAAACCTCTTCCCAGGTTGTTCCACGCTCAGGATCATCCAAAAAATGGATCTCATCAATGATCACAGCTGCTAAGTTATCAAATGACTCATTTCCCAAAAGCATATTACGCAAAATCTCTGTGGTCATGACCTTGCAAGGAGCATCTCGACGAATCACAAGATCGCCTGTTACCAGTCCTACATTTTCTGATCCAAACAACGTACAGTAGTCTCGATACTTTTGATTGGACAACGCTTTTATGGGGGCGGTATAAATTACGCTTTGTCCCTTGGCCATCGCTGAATCTACAATCCAATCTGCCACCAAGGTTTTCCCTGTACCGGTTGGTGCAGCAACCAACACACTTTTATCTGCTTGAAGTGCTTCTATCGCCTCTATCTGAAATCGATCTAGCGATAATCCTCTATATTCCATTTTTTTTCTCGTTCGTCGCACGTTGCTCTAATATCACACATCACGTCAACGGTGTATCGTCGTGTGTTCATAACTCTTTTTTACATGAGTTGCTATGAACCTTTGATTCGTAAGGTTTCTATTAGACCTTCTACTCCACGACGAGCAAAAATACCACGAATTTCTTGTGCTGGATTTCGTTTGGTATGCCAACGTTTCCACAATGGTTCAAGATAGATCTCTTCGTTCATTCCTCGTGCTTCCAATCCATTTTGCGCGATTTGTAAGACTCCTTCGATTAATCCAGTAAAGACTTCGCCTCGAGCGAGTCCATAATCAATAGCTTGGCGCCTCCATGCTACAAAATCACTCCATGGATCACGCACCCGCTCCATTCGGATTCGGTGTAGCTCTTCCATTCGAATGCCAAACATCATAGGCTCTGGAGGCTCTGCACAAAAAGACTCCAAAAAATTTTGCCACTCTTCTAATCGATCCATAATTCCCACAGATAGAGCCGCCAAAGATAATTGTGCTTCTTGTGGTTGCTGCTCCGTCCTCCACTGTAATAGACCATTGTTCAAAATCGGTTGCACTGGCCCCCAATCACAATCCATATGATCATACACAAGAGGCTCCCAATCGTGTTCTTGGAGCAAGGAAGATAATTGTTCCGTACAAGAATTTTTCCAACCCTCGTGATCACGCAACAGTAAACTTTTGCGANNNNTTAANNCNNTANAATATTCTTCNATGCTTTGAGGTGGCGTTACNAACATTCCGCANCGACCTTCTGCNAGTGGAAATTGATCTTGCANATNCTGAGCTCCCGAACATCGATGTTGATCTTCTCCATCCCAAACAACAGAATTGCCAAAAAGAGCAAGACATACCGGCTCAAGGATATGCCCCAATAAAAGTTGATCAAGAAATTCTTCTTTCCCACAAGATACTTGCGTATATTCCTGCGCGCGAACCCCATACAAAGCCCACTCCTCTCCTATCGAAGAAAACAAAGAGAAGACATGAAAGATGTGATTGAGTTGATTGGGAGAAGGAGTTGCTACAGGATGTATACCATATCCAAGCAATGACAAACCTCTGGTTTGCGCTATCAATACCAGCTGTTGTAGAGCGTGTGTCCGTATTTCATGGAGTGCATGTAGATCATTTTGCGTTGGAATATGTATTGCGACCACTCCCCTACCCGCTCCACATCGAATCGCATAATCTGGCCCTACCAGTCCTGTCAGCATTCCATTGGGTTCTCGATGCTCGTGAAAACCAAGAGGGCGAAGACTTGGCCACAATTCAGCAAGATCGGCTGCCTTTCCATTTTTACGAACCAATGGATATTCGGAAATGGTACCCACACGTCTCCAAGAAGGGGTATCTTGAGGGAAGTATGTGAAGAACAATTCTTGCAAACGTGGAATATCTACTTCAGGTTTTGGATCTTCTTGTTCGATTTCTTCTTCTACAGCCCCTTCCTCCACTGGAGCTATGATTGTTTTTTCCGTTAAAGAAGGTATTTTGGTATGAAGTCCTCGATTATTTTGCACAGGAGGAGGAATATTGGGAAGTCCTCGATCATCATAGGCCTCTTCTTTTTGAACAACGTTCGAATCATCTTCTTCATGCAGATTCTCCGGAATAGAAAGCGTGATACCAAGACCGGTAAATGGATTTCCTTCTCCAGAAAAATCGGGTATTTCATTGGGCAATAGATCTGCGAGGATTCGCCGGGAATCCTCTTCTTCTTGCTCTATGATCTCTTCTGAAGATTCTTCCTCTTTGTCTAGATCGGTATTTTCTTGCGTTCCAATAACGACAGGAACTCCTGTGAATGGATATGCTCCAATAATGGGTGGTATGTGATTGGGAAGATCAACGAACATAACTATTGTTGTATCCTTGCTGACATAGACTTTTCAAGATCTTCATACAAAAATCGTAGTGCCCATCTCATACGTTTGGCCCAATCCTCTTCCCGATGCCGATGCCCCTTTCCTACCACCATACATACTCTTTCTTTGGGTATTGGTGCTTCTTCGTCCCATACAAAGACAGAATCTTCTATCGATTTAGCAATCGGAGCGGAAGAATTGTATCCGCATGAACAAAGCGTATTGTGAAGATCTGCCACAAACTTTAGGTTATCCGCTTCCCACTCTATGATCCCTTCAGAGTTCGTGTCACCTGCATCAAGGTATATCCGGATGTTTGGTATCTCTATAGTATTTTCCACGATTTCCATCATAGAAGGGTTTTCCATCCAAAAAGAACCGGAGAATGATGCAACTCTAGAGAAAAAATCGCGATGATGCCACGCCATCCAAAATGCGGAAGACCCTCCCAAAGATCCCCCCAAAACACCTATATCTTTGGTACAACACCACCGCTCTAGAATTAGTGGATGAATCGTGTCCATGATAAAGTCAGTATACTGTTCAAGTTTGGGAATGACTTCTACATCATATTCAAAGGAAGACCAGCTATATTCGTGTCCTCTCGCACGAGCCCCTACAGCAACTACGATTATGGGAGGAATCTGCTGCTTCTCTATCAAATCGTCGAGTGTTGTATCCATGCCCCAGTGTCCAAATGGTGCTCTGGGATTGGAAAAAACATTAAAGCCATCTTGAGCATACATAATGGGACATGGCGTACCGTTACGAGCAGCTGGAGGCACATAAACATAGAGCGTTCTACTGTTATTCAGCTGAGGAGAGTACACATCACGGACAGCTACAATTCCCCCTTGACAGGCTCCAGGAATACAGCTGTTTTCCGCTTCTGGTCCAAAGGAAATATAGGGATTATGCGGATCGCAGTACCAGTCTTCACCAACCAAGAACTTATAGGAAAATGATTGTTGGGAGTCGATATCAACAAGCAACCACCAAATATTCCCCTCTTTGTTCATCGACAGCCCTTCTCCCCAGTCATCCAGATCGCTTTTGAACTGTACTTGCTGAGCATCCAATACAAAAGTAATAAGAGCTTTATCCCCAACAACAAAAGGAGTGCTCGCGCACTCCTTGAGGGACTCCAAATGGGTGGAGAAGATCGAATCCATAGACTACTGAGAGTCGCTGTCCGACTTTTCGGTAGCGGAATGGTTTGCATCCAGCTGGTTGTTGGATGTTGTCACCTCAACACCTTCACCGGTGAGATCGATGACCAACTCCGGAGTAATGGTAGAATCTGACGTAATGGTCAATGTTGCGGAGTAACTTTGCGCCATTGCAGGAGTGAATTCAACTTCTAGATCAGAAGTACTCCCGGCAGCCAATACGGAACCAGCATCTATCGAGCTTGCCGCAGAAACAGCGAACGCAGTATCCGAAAAAGATAGTGTGGAAAGGGTGATATCAGATGCCGCATCATTGGTTACAGAAAGGGTTCCGATTATAGAAGATCCCAGATCAACGGAACCAACATCCAAGGCTGTTGATGGAATGGTAAGTCCGCTGGTCTCTTCTGCCGTATCGACGCACGGTGCGTTTCCATCTGCGTCTGCTATACCAATGGCATGCGCGCAGTGAGAATCAATCATCGATTGCTCTGTTTGTTGAGACGCAACATCCAAATGATAGTCGTAGCATGATTGCGTTGCACCCGAAGAATCTCCTTCTGTACCAGTAGGAGCACCGTTATACCAGTCTTCACATACCGTATCAAGAGACCATGTCCCGCATGTTTCAGTAAACAAAGAGCAGAAGGAGTCCTCTTCTGTTGGCTCGCTGGTATCCTCAGGTTCTTCAGAAGGCTCACTTGCAGGTTCTTCGGCAGGCTCACTTGCAGGTTCTTCGGCAGGCTCACTCGCGGGTTCCTCTGCTGGCTCAGATTCGGGTTGTGGATTTACATCCCACTGTGTTGTGGGATCGGTTTGTGTCGATGAAGGATAGATTTCTTTTTCATTACACGCGAAAAGCAAAAAACTGATAAGCATACAAACTCCAAGATGATGGATATTGTATAGCGTATCATCGCTCATTCAACAAGCAGAAGAGGCGGCTGAAATAGGATTTATCCCATCATCATTCTTTCATTGCGTTCATCATGGATGATTTTCGTTCCTTTGCGATGTCCATTCTAAACATGAGATCGAAAAAATCACTTCTATACGCCTAAGATATCAACTCCGCAATCACACCACCTTCCAATGATGGATCTCCAAAATCTTCAATCAACCCTTCTTCTTCGTTGCGAATCCCAGTGGCCGATATGAGCGTATTAAAGAGCTTATTATGTGTCACACCACCCATATCAATATATTGCCCCGTTCGTACAAATCCGTTTCCGGAACCAACCACAATAAAGGGAACATTATCATAGGAATGCGAGACACCATTTCCCAGATCATTACACCATACCGACATGCATTGATCAAGCATTCCATATTCAGAAAGGCGATTTAAGAAGTGAGAAAAGGTTTGGGCCATCAAGCGATCAATTGCGTGATGCATATCTTCTGCACCCTCAATGGTTTCTCCTTCTGATCCATCGGCATAGATACGATGTGATACCCAGTGAAAGGAGGGAAACTTTTGACCGTCGACCGTATATTCGGTTGCGTCGTTTCCATCACCAATTTGCAAGGTAGCTGAGCGGGCATAGTCACACGAGAAGGCGAGCGCAATCAAGTCCATATGCATCTTGGCTACTTTAATTCGATTGTCGTTGAATACGCCCAATCCATTCACCGCTGCCATGGCTTGCTCTTCATCTTCGGAGAGCGTGGTGGCCAAACGCTCAAAGTCGCGGATGCTGTCAAAGTGCAATTCGAGCTTTTGCTGATCTCGCGAAGACAGATCCCGACGCGATCGAAGCGCTTGAATCTGATCCAAGATCAGATCATTTACACTCTGACGACGTGTAAACACAAGCTCACTAAGCGTTGCATCTTCCACACCCAACATTCTCTGATAGGCCACCCATGGATTGTCCTCGGCTGCACGAAGACTCATTGGGCCACGATATGAGAGCACCTCTTCTAGATAGCCTCGACGCGGACCGGTATACAGAGCAATCGGCTCTCCGCCATTGTTGGAAAAATGTCGAGCGATGTAGTTGTCGACACTCTCTCCCATCGCGAGCGAATCAGGGCCAGATGGTTCCGTACTACATTGTGCTGCCGTTAGGCATTGATTGCCACCTCCAGAGTGTCCGCATCCCGCACTGGGAAAGCCAAAGCTCAGTCCTTTCACGGCCACCATAGAATTGGCAAATGGAGCCAGCTCACTCAGAACACGATCTCCTTGTGCTGATAGGATTTCTGGTGTGATGATTCCCGTTTCGTAAGGCCAGAATCGATCTTGCTCTCCATTGCTATCTCCTTGGGTGACACCGTTGGCTTGTCGACAAAAGAAACTATATACCGGTGCATCGTCTTGACCAAAGCCATCACTTTCAAGGAGCGGAAGTCCCAATACAATGCCTCCCGCCTGTAGAAATCGTCTTCGATTCATTATTCACCTCTCGCAGTAAATGTGGGAGCGTGTACAATGTCGTATACCAACGAGACAATGGATGCACCAGCCAATGAATCCTCGGTGAGGACGGAAATCATTTCGTCTTCTGCATTCGCCAATTCTCTTCCAAGTAGATACTGGCTCAGCTTTTTGGTATAGCAACGATGTGCTTTTTTGGAATTCACCATCTCTTGGGTGAAGGAGACACCATCAACAAAATTGCTTTCCTCATCGAAAGAATATGTGCCGGTTGCATCGACAGGCGCCCCTCCTTCTTCGGTTCGATATCGTCCCAGTTCATCATAATTCTCAAAGGCAAATCCTGGTGGATTGATAATTCTGGCATGACAGCTGGCTCCACACGTTCCTTCTCCGGTGTGTAAATCGATGCGTTCGCGGTTGGTTTGTCCTTCTTCTTGTACGGGTAGTGGCTCTATTACATCTGGTGGAGGAGGCAAATCTATGCAGAGCAAGTCAGTATTGATGAATACACCGCGATGGATGGGGTTGGACTGAGCGGCATCTGATTGATAGGCCAAAACCCCGCTTAAGGTTAGCAATCCTGAACGACGTGCAGGATCAAGCTCAATACGAACAAACTCAGAAGAAGGTAACTCTTGCTCATACAGTGGCGCAATACGGTCATTGGCCATGGTGAAAGAAGCGGTGTACAGATCAAAGAGGCTACCGTTTTCGGTGTATACAACCTCTTCGACAAAAGCCTCGACCTCATGCAGCATGTATTCGTTGAGCACTTCATCCCACAGTTCGTCGCTTTTGAACATGTTGCTGTAGCTTTTTGTATGCAAGAGGGCGTGATGGAAATCCAATATCTTTTGCTGTCCGCACGGGGAATGCAGGAGTCGAGAAACATGATCAGAGTAGTGTTCGAAAAAAGTGCCGTCCTGTACGTCTAGGCGCATCTGATCGTCGGGAGGCATGTCGCACAGCTGAAAGGAGAGCTTGGCAGCGAGCTCTTCTGCGCTGAGGGCCTGACCACTGGGCGTATCTTCGATGCGGTACAAAAAATGCGGTGATTGAAGAAGAGCGATGAGCACCATGCGTACCCCGTCGACAAAATCATCTCCTCCTTGGATGAGATCGGGACCCTGATCGAACACGCCACGCCATAGATCGCGCTCCTCGCTGTTCAGGGTTCGGCGATAGGCCTTTGCCGTGATTCGATCGACCCATCCATACAAATCTTCTGTGCTCGATGCGCTTTCGCCCCAGTCGGTTCCACCTTCGACATCGATGTAGTCAATGATGAGGTTTCGGTCGTAGCCGAGATCGGGATCATAGCAGTCGTTGCGAAAAGCAACCGCCACCTCGTAATTTCCTGATTCCAGTGGTACATCCACGGAGACCAATTCTTCTCCGAGCA
>NYTD01000016.1 GCA_002683315.1 Deltaproteobacteria bacterium
TTCGACGGTTACAGGCACTTGTGTCATTGCAAAGTGTCTAGGTGTAATCTGCAGAGAAAAAGATTCTTTTTGCTGAAATTGTTGAAAGAGAATTCCGCGAATGTTCTGCTTGCTCCAACCGGTTTGATCTTTGTAGGTATCGGAAATTTCCGCCAATACAGCTTTATTTTTCCTGTCCCCTACCCCGCGAACAATATTGTACAGGCTCTCTTGAATCAACTCTTGATCACTGCGCTGATCGGGCCAAAATAAAAATGCCACGATGACAATCATCCCCACTACCAGTCCTATTGTTCTGCTCATATATGTTCCTCATTATTGATAAGATCAATTATATCGTACTTATACGAAACAAAACCTTATCGACACAGCATATACTTATGTTTGAATTTTCACAATCAATAAGGGGCCATCACAATGTTCGCTGCACTTCTCTTTTCCATTATCAACATCGTCCAAGCCGAACCCCTTGTTGAGCTCAAAGAATCATTTGGCGATACAGTTGTTCCTTATCATCATGCCATCGGACGCAAAAAATCTTTTCAGCAGATCAATGCTTCCATCAAACGAACGGGGTACGGTCCGAGAACATTTGTTCGTAGCGATGTCCACAAAATACTCACAAAGACATTCAAGAGTCTTGATGACAAGCCCATAAAACTTGTATATGGCGAAGGAAGCTGGGGAGGTAAGTATAAAAATAAAGCCCTAAAGCCACACAGGACTCATAAAAAAGGCTTATTTCTGGATATCTTCATGCCCCTCAAAAATCGTATGGGCCGGCCTGTCTATTTTCCCATCAAAAAAGATAATTTATTTGGATATGCGGTAAACTTTACAAAAAAAGGAAAAGGTCAGGGTACATACAAGAAATACCAAATTGACTGGGTGGGATTGATCACGCTCTTTGATGCGCTGTGCACACATGGAGAAGATCGAATCAAAAAAGTACTGATTGCCGAAGATTTGATTCCAGCACTTCAAGATCCAAAACTAAAAAAATACTGGGCTCCCATACCCAAAAAATGCCGCGAAAAACTGCACCCCATTAAAGTTCTTGGTCCGTACAAATTTGCAGGTAAGAATCTTCTCGTCGATCACGACGACCATATCCATGTGGAATTCAAGTAGTCTACTCTTCGAGTGGTTCCCCACCAAAAGCCTCAGCTAAATCTTCAGCAAGCGTGTCCGCCAAAGCCTGATTTTCGTTGTCTGCTGCGTCCGCTTCCAAGCTAACTACATAGCTTTTTCCACCCATATGGTAGACCGAAATCTCTACAGTATGCGCTTCTGCACCAGAAGGAACAGTAAAAAAGCAAGTGATGCAATCTGATGCTTCTTGCTCAACCACAACCGTAATATCGTTGTACTCTTTCAAGATCGAACGTGCGTTTTCTTCCACATCCGATATCAATACACTTTTCTTCTCAAACGCCCAGCTTCGATCCCAAGACATATCTATTTCCTTCCATGCAATTTTAACCGTCGTTTTATATCATCTTTTGATGACTGCTGCCTTGTAAAAGACAGGAAAAACATTCAATGTTCTTTGATCACAACATCAATCATTTTCGACTGGTCAAACACATACCACCCTGAAAATATAATCCCCTTGAGCATATACGGTATCCAAAGACGATCGTCTTCCCACATTTCGTCATAGGGGATTTCATCAATAGATACCCACATCGGAATCGCCTCATCTGTTTCTGTTGGAACTCCTGTATATGTACCGGTTCGGAACACATGAACATGCATGGCATACCCATCAACAAACTGAAAATGATGTTGTCCCACATACTTAAGCTGTTCTACCCGAACACAAACTTCTTCTTCTAATTCGCGAATAGCAGCTTCTTCTAGGGTTTCTCCCTCATCCACCTTCCCTCCGGGTGCATTGATTTTCCCTGCACCCAATCCTCTTTTCTTGCGGATGAGCAGTACATCCGCTCCTCGAAAGACAAAGACAAGTGTCGCTACATCTACCGGATTCCATGAAGACCAATCGATTTGTGAAACCTTCATCTCTCTCTCCATATTTTATTGTCCGTATCATAAAGCTGTATCGTATGCCATCCAATGCATAAAGGAAAAATAATGAAATCAGAAAAGCAGATTCTACGAGATAAGCCACAGATGGATACAGAACAACAAGAATGTGTCCGGCGATTTTCCATTCCCAAAACATGGATGGTCGCACCCGAATTGAATATTTTTTTCGATCATCTAAATCAATCTCTGTTCAAAGGTTTTTTACCCAAAGTCCCTTGCTACTGGTCTCCTCCTGTTCGTAGTTTTTTGGGCCGATGTCATGCACATATTCATCCCAGAAGTAAAAATATGCACAGTGTGGCACTGGAGTTCCCCAGTAACAGTCCCAATGGAATGCTCTATACAACCGTGATTCATGAAATGGTTCATGTCTATCAAACCATTTTGAATGTTCCACTTGGGCACAACCGACTTTTTCAAAGTATAAACAACAGCAAAAGAGTGACCTACCAGCATCAAAAAAAGAAGCAGCTTGAACCCCTTTTGTATCCTCCGCGAAACAACAAAAAAATAAAATGTGGCATCGTGCACACAATATCGAAGACCAGCTAAGAGAGCTATCTGAACTTCTCTTTGACAAACCCGTTCTCATCCCCACATGTTGGTGGCACTCCACCAAAACGAGAACTCCATACACACTTGAATCGTATTGGTGTCATACAGAACAAATGTCCAAGCCCAATACTTTGGAACTATCCAAAAAAATATTCTCTCCAAATGAATACCATCTCATATACATCTTGTGCACGATCGCATCATGGAAAGCAATTGGAGGACATAAACGACGAGCATATAGAAATGAACTCTTTATGCGAAAAAAAAACGAATACTTTGGCGAGCCAACGCAAGAAAAATCACACTTGTATGAAAAGTCAAAAACGGATATCGACAAAAGGATCAAATCTTTGTATCAACAATATCTCCCACATAAAAGACAGTATGACACGTCTAAATTCATACTGACTGGTACTGGTTCAGGAAAAACACACATGATTCACCAGCTATATGAGCATCGAAAAAACGAGGATATATGAACCAAACCCTTTGGATTATCCGAGACTCTTATGAACCTCCAGAAGGTCCCTATTGGTCGGGTCATATTCGAGAAATCGTCAAAGCAGCCCAAAAGGATGAGTGTCCGATTATCGAAGCCTGTATAGATGAGAATATTGCCCCTCATCCAAATGATATCCTCCTGTTTCGTCCCACCCAAAATGGAGTTCNCAGAAGANCATTCATCAAAAAAGTAAGAGAACGANACGCTTTCTCCATCAACAAGCATTCTTCTTTTCATGGAAGCAAACAATCTTTTCTAAAGCTTACCCAAACAATCAATCTTCCTACACCTCAGACATGGATTGGAAGTCAATTTCATAAGAACCAGACTTCTTTTCCTCATGGTTTTGTCGTAAAACCCTCAAAAGGATCACAAGGAACAGGTATCGTCTTCTGCAAAACCAGAAAACAAGCCATTCGTGAAGTCCGTAGACAAAATTGCCCCACAATCGTACAAGAGTTTATTCCTCTACGATCAGTAGAAGACATACGACTCATCATGGTAGGAAGTACCTTATGTGGCTCTATGCGACGAGTACTCAAACCCAATAATCAAGGTGAGTTTCGCGCCAATTTATCTCTGGGAACCTCCGTTCCTGTAGCCTATCAACCCACATCTGCAATGATTCAATATGCCCAAAAAATCATGGAACATACAAAGCTTGATTTTGCTGGAATCGATATCATCACCCATAACAATCTTCCTCTATTTTTAGAGTGCAATGTTCGTCCCGGACTCAAAGGGATTGTACAAATCGACAATCAAATCGCCACACGTGTTCTAAATGCTTTGCTCAAACGTGCTCAGCGAATCTGATCCCGAAGCTCCATCAATAATACACCAAGCATATTTCTCCCACTTCCATCTGACATGCTCCCCCACACCCAATCCATTTTGATTTGAACCAGAGGGTATGAACCCGTAGAACAAAGAAGTTCCCTTAATGTTTCATTCTGAGTAAACTTCGCATATACTGCTTTTCGCATGACATCAATTTGTGCATCATCCCAATCAGCACGTAGAGGAACTCTTCTCCCAAGCGTCCAAGCATCATCAGGATTGCACATTCGAATCGCTTCATGATATTCCTCATGTCGCTCATTCCCAAATGACTTCATACTTTGATAGTAGCCTTCCGAACACGCATAATCAACACCATCAACCACAATGGGTGTTTCATCATAGGGGAATGTAGAGTGAACATTGGCAAACTCGGGTGCCCATGCAAATACACCATAGGATTGCGTGCATTTTGCCACGGTTTCCAACCCTCGACGCCCAAATAAAGCCTGTGAAACATCTCCTTGATCAATCCAACCATCATCAGGAAAACCCAGTCCATACATCGCACAAAAGTCTCTTCGTTGTGGGGTATCAAAAAAATATATTTTGGATGTCGTCCAAGTATTCGAAACAAGTTTCATATGGGCCTTCGTTCTTGTTGGGTTAGAGGATGCATTATACACTACGCGAGTTGCTCATGCCTTCTTTCTTTGAATACACCACATCGTTTGAGACTCTTTGGGAGTGGATTTCAAGTGCACCATCTCAACAACGTCACCCTATGAGAGCCCCAACTGTCATCACAACCGCGAACAATATTCCCAACGCTCGTACCATGATTTTGCGTGATGTTCTACCCAATACACTTATATTTTTTACAGACAAGCGCAGTCCAAAAATTCAAGATATTCTGACAAACCCACACACCACCATTCATTCGTATGATGCAAAGAAGAAACTACAGATTCGAATCCGAGCTCAAACATCCGTCGTCAACGCGCATCCACAATGGAATAAATGGCGAAGTATGGGACTCAATCGATTCCAAGATTATGGGAGTAGCCTTCCGCCCGGAAGCATCATTCAAGACAATCATAATCCAAATGCAACATTGGAAACAGCGCGAGAAAATTTCTGTATCCTACAGGCGAACATCACCGATATTGAGCTACTCAAACTGTCACGAGCAGGACATGAACGTATCGAGTGGAAGAATCAAGATGGCTCGTGGCAATCGGTCCACCTTGTTCCCTAGCACAGCCCAGCCTTCTCTAAGATAGCAATCATAGGCTGTAGTTCTGATTCATATCGTTTCCACTTTTGCACCGAAGAACGATACACAGGACTTCGAACCTGCATAGCAGATGCCGTAGCCACTCCTCGCTTTGTTTTGTAGAATTCCGCCATACTTGGCTCATACGACAAACCACAATATGAGATAATTTTTTGCGTCACCTCTTCTTGATTGGACACCATTTTTTCATAATCCAATACAAAAATAGATTCTCCAAACATCGTGAGCCAATGCGTCATTAAACGGTGATGCATCACCAGATACGAACCAATTTCTTCCAGTGAATACGCAAACCCTTGGAAACCCACAAAATAACGTAAAAACAATGATAATCCATTGTCACGTGGATCTCTGCGACAGTAAATAATCTTGGCATTGGGCAATATCTTTTTTATGAAGCCAATCATTAGGAAATTATTGGGCAGCTTATCCGTAATGTATCGCCCCTGTCCAACTGCATTCAGCTTTTGGAGATATAGTTCTCCAAGTGCAGAAAACTCTTCCTCGTGAAACTCATCTAGACCAAGTGGAAACCCCAGATTGGTCGATCTGTGTACCTGCTGTCGCACCATTCCCATTGCATTGAGTTCTCCTCCACCAAAAACATGTGAGTGACTCGCAAGTATCTGCTCGCACAAGGACGTTCCCGATCTCGGCATTCCCACGATAAATATCGGCTGATCGGAAGCGTGACCCGTGGCACTGTTGGGTGAATCAAAATACGACATCAACGCATCACATTTTTGATCTTCAGTGCGCATGGAAAATGAAAACGTCGACCGCTTCAGGGCATTTCCTCTCAATAGATACGAAAATGCTTCTTGCGACATTCCAAGGTCATCATAGACTTTTCCAAGTGCAAAGGACAGCTGCATCACATTGGCCGGTTCTTCTTGGGCATTTTTTAGGGCTTTGATCATCATCAAAAGATCGGCATCATCTGTATTACAAAACTTTTTCACCTGTGCAAGATGACGATAGGCATCATAAAAAGAGGGAACCTCCTCAATAGCACGTCGATAGCAACGTTGTGATTTTTCAAATTCACCCATTGTATTGTACAAATTGCCTAGATTGTTGTGTGCACTGGTCTTAGATGGCTCCAACGAGAGAGCGATTGTAAAATGATGCTCCGCCTTTGCATATTCTCCCATTCTTTTATACAACGTCCCTAAACTTGAATGAATCGCATGATTCTGCCGTGCAAACTCCAACGCTTTAAGAAAGTGATTCTGCGATTTTTCTAGAGCTCCAATCTCCTCGTACAAAATTCCTTTTTGATACCATGCTTTCGTATTTTGTGGATTTAAGGCTATCAGATCATCGAGTATTGATTCTGATTTTGTATACAATCCTTCCAATCTACACAAAATAGCCCACTCTAAAACATGAGGCCAGAGCTGCGAGGAACCTTGTAAAACGATATCGTCTCGTGAAAAAACATGTTGGTAATATTCCAATGCTCGTGTGTAGTTTTTTTGAACAATGGAAATTCCTCCAAGTCCAAGTTGTGCTTCTATATGCTTTGGATCTGTCTCCAAAATCTGGAGATAGTGTTCTGTTCCTTCTACATATTTTTGTTCACCAACATAGAGCAATGCAAGATTAAATCGCGCATCGATATAATGCTCATCTGCACACAAGGCCTGTACATAGCAACGTTTGGCTTCTTCTCTCTTCTCTTCATTCTCTGCGACCACACCTCGATAAAACCACATTTGAGCATTATTTGGTAGTTTTTCTAGTCTATTTTTTGCTTCCTCTATTTTTCCTTGAGCGATGACGGAATACAACCAATTACCCCATAGCTGTGGGTGATCTGGATTGAGTATGGCTGCATGTTCGTATAGCTCTTGTGCATGTTGGTGAATCTCGCTTTGTGCAAATGCAACACCCATATTTATTAACTCTGCAGCTGCATCACGATTTTTGGGAACCATTCTTTTTTCTACTAGCGCTTCCCGCAAGGGAAGCAGCATCGCCTCATATTTTTTCCACTTTTCTACAGAACCTGTGCTTATGGGTTGGCGCACCTGAAACAGACTCGCTGTTCGAACAGAGCGCTTCGTTTCATAAAATCGAAGAAGAGAATCTTCAAAATGTAAACCACAGACGTCTACCAATTTCTGAATCTGTTCTTTGGGTTCATGAACAAGATGTTCATAATTCACAATATGAATGTCTTTTGTCGCAGACCAGTATTCGACCAACCGCTGATGGTAATTCATATAAATTCCCAATTCTTCCAAATCATAGCAGTATAAGTGCCCTTGTGTGAACAATTTTTGGAACATGGAAAGACCGTTATCAAGTGCGTTTCGTTGCATAAGAAGGATGGGAGCATCGGGAAAAATCAATCGAATCAATCCAACCAACCAAATATTATTGAGGAATTTATCGACAATAACGGAAGCCTGTGACCGCTGTGCTATTTTTTGTAGGTATGTCGTTCGGATGTCGTACAAATCTTCCGTGGACAATTGTAAAAGACACTCTGGATATGGCCCATATTTTTCTATGGAATCAAATAAATCTGAGATCTCTCCTATTCCCTCTACACGTGAATGTGTACTTAATATCTGCTCTGTTAGCGTACTTCCTGATCGAGGTAGACCAACAATAAAGATGGGTCGAGGTCCTTTTTTTTGTACATCAAGAGGATCAAGAGATAACAACTGGTCGTGCTCTTGGACCTTACTCATATGTATTCCAGACCAATAAACAGAATAAGATAATCCCATACGATGTAATGTATTGGATTCATATAAAACAGCAGCAGCCTCATTGTATTGTCTCGTCTTATCCAGTACATTGGCCAGTGCAAATCCTGCATGAACGCGTTCTTCACGATTCACCTCTAAATCGTGAAATATAGACTTCAGATGCACTCGTTCATCATCGTTCATTCCTTGAATCAAAGATAAATGTCGTTGAATTGCGCTGTTATTCGGATCCAGTTGCAACGCTTCTTCATACGCCCATTTTGCCTGAACAAAATCTCCTTTTTCTGCGAGCAATACCCCAAATGAATTATATAATTCTACGCTATTTTTATGACGCAATAATCCTTCTTTGGCGATTTCAATGGCTTGTTCAGTATTCCCTTTTCCACGACAAACCGCCAACATACAAACATACAGTAGGTTGCTTTTTTCTTCAATTTGATCAATCTCTTGCTGTGCATCTTCCCATCTGTTCAGATCAACCAAAACACGAACATACTCTGTGCGAAGCGTCATATCTTTTTGATGATGCTGCATAATAGCCAAGCATACCTGCTCTGCTTTTCTAGGAGTCTCTATGGAAAGATACAGCTGAATCAACGATAACGAAATGGAAAGACTTGTTGGATTACTACGTACTCCATCCACAAGAACTTGAATCTTGTCATCAATCTCTACAACAGTACGAGCAAGCTGAAGATAAGACTGAATATGATTCCGGTCATGCTCTAGTGCCTGTCGATACAGTCTCTTCGCATCGAACCACTCTTTCTTTTTATGAAACCATTGTCCCAAATTAAAACAAGACTGTGCATTATGGGGATGAATCTCTACGGCCTTGTGATATGCAAGACCCGCTTTTTTCATATCACCAAGCCCTTCCCAAACCATCCCAAGATTGGTCCACGACTCCCAGTGTAGGGACTGAATCGATAGAGCATGCTCCAAATAATCCTTTGCTTCCATGTACTGAGATTGTGCAAGTGCGGTACGCCCCAAATTACACCATGCCTCCAAAAGATCTGGGTTTAATTGGGTTGCGCGAACAAATACATCTTTGGCATCATCAAACTTCGAAAGTGCATAGTGGGTGTTTCCAAGATTATTAAAAAAGTTTGCTTGTTTTGCATCCAACATCACAGCATGTTTTTGAACAACCAATGCCTCCTCATATCGTCCAAGAGCAAAAAGAGATCGCCCCATTCCATTCCATGCTGCGGCATTGTGAGGAATACTCTGCGTCGCTTGCTGAAAATGTCCATATGCATCTTCATGATGACCGAATTCTTGAGCGATGGCACCCAAAAAATGGTGAGCCCATCCATGATTGGGCTGCACACTAATAATGCGACGATAGCGTTGTTCCGCTTGTGGAAGCATCCCTTTTTGATGAAAGTGTAACCCTTCTTGTAATATTTGATGAAGCGATGACATTCAATCCTCTGATCAAAGATACACCTAACGGATTCTCACATCAACAGAAGAGTTTTTCTATGCTTCCTTCAATTCACATCATCTCTCCGTACAAGTTTCTAAAATAATAAAAAAATCAATAACATTATTATAAAAATATGACATAAATCAATTTTGTGATATCACAAATTAGTAAATATGAGAGGATGTAATGTCAAAACCAACCCCCAAAAACAGATCCCACCCAGCCCATAAAGGTCTGCATGAGCTTCGTTATTGGAGGCCAAACCAAAAATGGTATCATCCTTTTGTATGCTCGAGTGTCGTTCGTCTTTCACAATATTTATTGGGGCAAAAAAATACCCTAACATTTCATGGACGAGATAGATGGGATACTCTGTTTGCGAACAATCAATGGAATGATAACAGTGGTCGTGGATTATTATCATTCAGCAATCACGTTTCTTTGTTTGATGATCCGCTCCTTATCTCTAATCTGGGAACCACGAATATCAATGACGTTCGTTGGATCGCTGCCGACCACAAAAATTTTTTCGGTAGCAATGTAAAAGGAATTATCTACAGCGGTGGTCGTTGTGTCCCTATTATCCGAGGAGGAGGATTGAATCAGCCTGGTTTTGATTTTCTAATAGAACGCCTCAAGAATGGAGAATGGGTTCATATCTTTCCAGAGGGAGGACGCAGCAGGGATCAAGAACATCGTATCCAAAAGAATTTCAAAATAGGCATTGGAAAACTCATGCGCGAAACCAATCCGGTAGTCATGCCTTTTTATCACTACGGGATGCACGATGTTCTTCCTATCGGAAAGGTTCTGCCTAATTCTGGAAAAAAAGTCGATGTGTATTTCGGAGAACCCACTACCATTGATGACCAATGGTGGAATGAACTGCTCAAAGACGAGCCTTCTGCTATTACTCCACACAGCTCATGGAAACAAGCTTCTCTTTGGGCAGAACAAACACTGCTTGCTTTGGAAAGTCATTACCGACCGCAAGCGGAAAAAGTTAGGGAGATTGCGACACAAGCTGGTTGATCATGTGACGAAACCACCATGCTTGTGCATCGTATCCCGAAGGAGTTTGCGCCAAAAGTTCATCCATCCACACGGTTTCTTCTTTCTCTTGGATGCTTTGCAAAACTTGCTTATATGTTCGAGCGCACCCTTCTATATCGCCATTGTTATATAGCGGAACACCAACTTGAATCGCTTGCTCTATCTGTTTTTGCTGTGATGCACTGATCGAAGGAGGCTGTGGTCGATCCCCATATGTTTCCATCGATAATACTTTCAAGGAAAAATCTCCTTGTTTTTTATCGGCAAGCATAAAGCCTACACTTTGAATCGCACTGCTTGTACACAATATGGAGGGAACCTGTGGTGTTGGCCGTCCATAGGCAAAAACTTGAAAGGATGAAAAGGGAATCTCAATCTCTTCTTCTTTGTCTTTCGTGGTTTGAAATGGAACCCGAAGATACAGCATCCGGTTGTAATCCTTCATGCGAATTGTCGCGAGATAGACGCGACCATCTCCCACAACACGTAGTCTGAGACCTTGTGCTTGCATCACAGAATCGGGAACATCTCGTGATCGAATCGATGTAAATCCTCCATTGTTTTCAAGGGATAGATATCCTTCAAACGCCATTCCTTGATCGTTTAGACGAACCCCACCTTCGGACCTCCCACCCATTACCGTATCATGAACAGGATACCAAGAGAGATCTGATAAAAACGGAGTAGACATAGACAAACGCAATAATAATATAAACATAACAAAAGCTATCTCAATCTAATATGATGTCGAATACAAAGTGATACATATTGATTTCTCATCCATCCAAAACAGAGTTAGCTCTATACAAAAATGGAGTTATCATGTTGATATTGTTGAGTACCTTGGTATGGGCCAATCCAAACTGTTCACTGGAATCTTGCGATAATAAAGACAATCATCCCACAGAATTATCTGTACAACTCAAACCACTAAAACCATGTTCTAATAATCCGATGACCGGATTCTATAGAGATTCGTATTGCCGTACGGGTGCAAACGACCGCGGGATTCACGTGGTATGTGCCACCATGAATCAAGAATTTTTATCCTTCACCAAAAGCAAAGGAAACGACCTGAGCAGTCCAGCACCACAATACGGATTTCCCGGGCTAAAAGTTGGAGATCGATGGTGCCTATGCGCTGCACGATGGAAAGAAGCACATCAGGCTGGCAAGGCCCCCTCTGTCGTACTAGAATCCACCTCCAAAGCAGCATTAAAGATCACACCACGTTCAATGCTTGAAAAATACGTGCACTAGGGTTTTCTAAGCTAATATTTCGTCCTACCAACCAAATCCCGCACTAATCTCAAAAAATGGAAAAAACTGAGACTGAGGAACCATAAGGTTTGGTCCATAGCGAAAATATGCTGCTCCACCATTCATATCGATGATAAGGTTTGTTTTGGGCGCCAGCTCACGTACAAACTGAATGGATGTACTCATTTCAGGCCCGGCCGTTTCGATCCCCTCTCCCGCTCCGGTAAACTGAAAACCAAGCTGATCATCAGCCAGCTGTATTTCTGCAAATCCTGCTCCAATCTGAGCCATCAACTGTGTGCCCGCAAATGACCTTTGAAATATGCTCCACTTACCTCGAAAATGGACAAAATCGATACCAGAATCCTGATGGATAAACCCATATCCTGTACCACAGGTCTCGATAGCAAATGTACTGATGATAACACCCTCAAGACAGATGGTTGGTCTACCATTGGTTGTGGCTGTGGAAAAACCTGCTCGAATATTCATGTGGTTGCGAACATCCACTTTTTGATTTTTTTGTACCTGCGATAATTCTTGTGCAAGCAGATTTGAAACGAGTAAAGAGAGTAACATGAGTCTTCAATAGCAAAGGTGAAGTATATTCACCCTATACCACGTATGTCTCACGCTACGAAATCACGAAGTTTTTCCATCTCTTCATATACTCAACAAATGTTGGACTCAAAGAAGCATTTTGTAGATGTTCTACGGAGAATGGTGGTCGTGAAGGGGTATAATCTTCATCCTCTAATCCTTGAGGCCAATCAGGATGACCAATCGCTACTCTCGCAACTCCTACAATATCAGCACCTTCACTCATTAGCCATTGTGCATCTTGTGCACTCCATATTCCGCCGGTAGAAATAATCGGAATCTCTTTGGGAACAACCTGACGAAATCGTTTGGTCAGACTGGTATTGTTTCCATCACCAACTTCTTGAAAAACATCCCAGCAAGACACATGAAGCATATCCAGCTCTGTGCTTGACAACATTCTTGCAAGTTCCAAGCTATCTTCCAACGCAATACCAATCGACTCTATCACTGGTGATATCCGAACAGAGAGAAGAAACTGATCTCCTACTGCTTTGCGAACGGATGCAATGATCTGTGTAAGAAATCGACTGCGTCCCTTAATATCCCCTCCCCATTCATCTTCCCTACGATTGGTTTTTGTTCCAAGGAATTGACTGATCAAATATGAATGCGCACCATGCAATTCCACACCATCAAAACCCGCATTCTGACATCGAATGGCCGCTTGTGTAAAGGATTGAATCATCTCTTCAATCTGTGCACTGGTCATAGCCCTTGTATATACACCATCCATATGTGGTTCTGTGTTTGTACTTGCTGATATGGGTTGAACCTTATTTAAAGACACAGGTGCTCTCATTCCTCCATGAAAGAGTTGAACCAAACCCAATGTACCAGTCTCATGAAGCCGGCTCGCCATATTGGATAGACCATCCATATGATGATCCCCCCATACTCCCATCTCTCCACTCCAACCTTTTCCGGTTTTCGTAACATGAGCCGCTGCGGTCGTTGTGATTCCAAACCCACCCTTTCCTCGACGTACAAGCCATGCGATCTCATCTTCGGAAAGAATCCCATTCTCATGGCTCTGCTTGTTGGTCATCGCAGCAAGCAGTGTTCGGTTTTTGGCTATTGTTCCACTACGAGGAAATAAGATGGAGTCGGTTGTCTTCATTGTTTCACCAAATGAGAATGTTCTTTTGTTTACTTAACTGAATATGCTGAAAAAATAATTAAGAGCAGCTCCTACGCGTAACCAGATCTTCTGCGGCTGAAGACCAGTCAGGAAATTGAAACGTAAACCCAGAATCAAGAAGTCTACCGGGAACGACACGACGACTTTTGAGAACCAATTCTGTATCTGTTCTCATAAATATCGCCCCTATTTCTGCCATCCAACTCGTCGCCGGAAATCCCAACCACACCCCCATAGCAGAGCGAAGTTGCGCTTGAAATTCACCTTGTGGCAAAGGAGAAGGAGATGAAAGATTGAATGGTCCAGATAAATCTTCACGGTCTATCAGAAATTGAATGGCGGCCAAAAAATCCGCAGCATGAATCCATGACATATACTGATTTCCTCCAGCTATGGACCCACCCAATCCCCATTTGGTCAAACCAGCAAGAACATCAAAGACTCCATCGTTATCTACAGACATCACCATTGCAGCGCGTAATGCCACTTTTCGAGTATGCGGTGTTGTTGCAGAATTGAGCGCTTCTTCCCATGATGTAGCCACATCAATCGAACGCTTCCAATAGGCGGGAACATCTTGCTCATTCCCACCCAAAACTCCATTGGCTTCCGTGTGAGCCGGACCAAAAGTATGAGCATATATCGTCGCCGTACTCATTTGTAGCCATACACGAGGAGGCTTTGAAGCTTGTGCGATTGCTTGACCGACAACACGGGTAGAATCCACGCGAGAATCCATCATCTGTTTGAGATTCTCTTCTGTATAGCGACAATTTACAGTGCGACCAGCCAAGTTGATCACAACATCTGCACCATCAACTTCTTTGGCCCATGGTCCCAGTGTTTGACCATCCCAATGCAACTTGGGACCTGTTTTTTCGCCGCTACGAGAAAGAATGATGACTGTGTGTCCTTTCCTTTCAAAATATCTCCGTAACATCTGTCCTATCTGTCCACTACCACCGGGGATTATTACTTTCATACCTTCCCTCGCTCCATTATTAGAAAACCTTGTCCACCATTTGTTTTGGCCAAAAGCCAAGAAAAATCAATCTCCAGCAAAACGAACGCCTATCTTTGTCTGACGCAAACCTTCGATTACATATACCCAACCAACAAGCCCAAATGAGCTCCGAACAAGATACCATTCTGAATCTTCGCAGAGCAATACCTCTATTTCGCTACCTTGTGGTAGAACCGCCACTTTTTTACTTTTACTTTTGTCTTGATAGAGCGTCAAATATGTCTTTTTTTCGGGTTCAATATTCTGTACCGTTGTCGTAATTCCCACGTAGTGCATGGGCTGCTTTACTTCTTGAAATGTGCTGCCATCAAATGAGAACTTACGTCTATGGTTAAACATGGAATTCGTCCAACCCTCCGCATATACGTTCTTTCCATTGGGAATATAAAGGGTGGTTGCCGCTACACTCAAGATCGACTTGTTATATTCTCCTTTCTCGTTGAGAGGATACAGCTCAAAGTATGGGTCTTCACTGGAACCATTGCCAAAAACAACCTGCATCTTTTTCCCTGCAATCGTCAATACACACACATCATATACAAGAGGACCTTGATAGCCCAATTCTTCGAGATTTTCTGAGAGATTTTGCTCTTTCATTTTGCAATTCACAGAAGGATCGACAAACAGATACGCTGAACCCTCAATATCTATTTTTTTTAGATGGGCAAACGATTGAGGAGGAGACACCGCAAAAGCAGACATCAGGGATAAGAATACAAAAGCTATCATAAAAACCATCCGTAAGAATGGGACCTTTCATATAAATCCTTATCACCTTACCATTAAAAATCTATAATGCATTCTCTACGTGTCCACGAATGTTTTCATCATTCATAGGTGTGACAAAGCTATTGATCTACACAGAGTTCTCGATCGTGTACGTCTAGAAGCATCCTCACCCAGATATAAAGAGACGTTGAATTCGGAAAAAATCGATTCTCTTAATTTTTTCGTGGACCAATATGCTCCATTTTTTATTTATTTTCTTCTTTCAATCTCCTCCCAAAGAAGACGCTCTAAGTCATCATGATTGATCTTCAGAGATCCTGAAATAATGCTCAGTGGAGAACCTGACATACTCTGATTCATTCTCATACTTTTTTCGACAAGACTATTTTTTGCGCGTCTGATGTATTTTTCGGGCTCGTCGATTTGTATGACAATCATTTTCGTAGAGTGTACTTGGTATGTGTCAATACCAAGAATGTCATCCCATTCGATAAGTCCTACACTCGTATAATTTGTGTTATCTGTAATCCCGTTTTGATCGATAATCAGTCCAGGCCGACGATCAAAAATTTTTCTCATCAATACAATAAAAATAAACCCAAAAAATAAAACGCCGAAATACCCAACGATATCGATAAAGAAAAAAGGCTCAATCTCCACAAAGATGAATACCCATAATGCAACAAAAAAGATAGAGCCCAAAAGATGAAGGAATATCTTGGTTTTACTTAATGGAATCTCTATCTTGTCATCTACATTCATACTCTCAAATCCTTACCTTTACAGATCAATCGTTTCATACTTTCGACATGAAAACGACTTTGCGAAAAACACAATTACGATAGATTATACTCTAATACACTTTACAGAGGGAGAACATGCGTATTGTTTCTTTACTACCAAGTACAACCGAATTGGTATCTGCCTTAAATCTTGAAGAACATCTGGTTGGTATCAGCCATGAGTGTGACTATCCTTCTTCTATCACCAACCTACCCAAGCTCACATCCAGCATTATTCCACATGGTTTGTCACAAATAGAGATCGATCGATTTGTTCGTCAAGCAGTGCAACAAGGAAAATCACTATACTCTGTTGATGCCCAGCTTCTTCAAGATCTAAAGCCGGACATTATTCTCACGCAGGGACTATGTGATGTATGTGCCGTAACCCCCACAACAATAGAAACTTCGCTACGAGGAGTACGCTGCTCTATATCATCCGATACGACCATCATATCTACGGTGGGAACTTCGATAGAAGGGATATTCCAAGACCTTCTCAATATTGCACGCGCTACCGATCGATTGCAGTTTGCAGAAGAGCTTATCGAACGCTACAAAATAAAGCTTCGTAATACTCCACAGCTTCTTTCCTCCAAAAACATCTTGGGCTTAGAATGGGTAGACCCATACTTCTCTGCAGGACATTGGGTTCCGGAGCAAATCATATCCATCGGAGGTCAATCTGCGATTGGCTCACCTGAGGAACATTCTCGCACATTAACAACAGACGAGATTGTAGCATCCAACCCCGATGTGATTGTGGTACTTTGCTGCGGTTTTGACCTACAAAAAAATATCGAATTTGCGCAAAAAGTATATCAAGATGATCGCATACAACACCTTGAAGCAATTCAAAAAGAACAAGTATGGGCCATTGATGCCAATTCCTATTGTTCGCGCCCAACACTGAGGGTCGTCGATGGAGCACAGGTGCTGGTAAAAGCATTGAATGGAGAAACCGACACAACATCGATTCAGCGTGTACGAGCAAAATAATATATTCTCCTTCTGATTGAAAAAGGTATCTTCTTGAAAGGAGAATGATATGGAAGCCTTCGATATTATCTACCCGCATACATGATACTCTGGATCAATAATTCCCAACGTGGACACAACAATCTTTCATGGTGCCTTGAAAGACGAGGAAAAAAGAGAGTTCTTCACATCTCTTTTGACACATGAACAACATCAAGTTGTTGCTCTATTTATCGCTTGGATTGTGTTCTATCACCCCATTACAGACGGACTTGATGCCAAAGAGCCTCTCAAAATACATTGGAACGAATATCTAAGTGATGACCATCGACTTCAAATTGGGCTTTAACCTCGTAAGTCTTCGGAATAAAGACAAAACCACTGGTCACATTGATTTTTTCCATGACACTATTCTTATCGTTACACGGACTCTCATCTCAATAATGCATCTATTTCTGTTGCTAGTTGAATGTCACGCTTTGAAAGTCCACCAGCATCATGAGTTGTTAAAGTAATTCGAACCTGATTGTAGACATTGAACCATTCTGGGTGGTGATCGTGTTTTTCCGCAAGTATCGCAACTCTTGACATAAATCCCCATGCTTCAATAAAATCTCCAAATTCAAAATTTCGCGTAATAGAGTCTTTATCTTGATTCAGGATCCATTGTGATATATTTTTTTGCGCAGTTTCAACTTCTTTGGGTGATAGTTTTTGAATCATAGTCGAATCCTTATGTTCAGGTTTGGCGTGAGGTGTTTGCTCCAAAGAGACATCAAAATGAAAATAACAAGATACAACACCCTGCATACAATTACACTCCGAATATACAAAATGTGAACCATTACACTTTTGTTATTTTTCTTGCACAATACATCTATCTTCTGATGGACTATAACGTACAAGTGCAAAGCCAAATGTACCACGATCTTAGAGAGATACAAATAAGGCAATCATGTAAAATATCGACTCAATGATTGTGTATCCATCATATGTACAAACACATTCAAATATGAAAGACTTTGAGCTGTCTCACTCCTTATACTTCATTACACGCAGAGCCAAAACCATGAGAATCTTCCCTTTGTATTTTTTTACTCTAATCGCTTGTAGCAACACGCAAGATAAGAGCAGTACGACATCCAATCCTACACTCGATGAAAACGAGACAAATGATTCGTCTCCGACAGAAGACGACGAAGAAGACGAAGAAGGTGAAGAAGGTGAAGAAGGTGAAGAAGGTGAAGAAGACGAAGAAGACGAAGAAGGTGAAGAAGACGAAGAAGGTGAAGAAGACGGAGAAGGTGAAGACAACAACGGAAACAACACCGATACGATTCAAGGTCAGAACCTTCCCTTCTATGTTCCAAGTGTAGGCACAAAAGGTGTCACAAATATCATACTAGAGTCGACAACTAGTGGAGTCATTCAAGATATAAATATTCTCATCGACTTGGAACACACCTGCACCAAAGATCTCTTTGCTACACTTACCTCTCCAAGTGGCACTTCCATCATAATTTTTGATCTTCGGAACATGCCTGTATGTTCATCCAACATGGAAAATACATTCTTGGATGATGAAGCCA
>NYTD01000017.1 GCA_002683315.1 Deltaproteobacteria bacterium
CAAGACCGTATGCCGGCAGGAATCATGATAGAGTCTGGACAGGCCGATTTAATGTTGATTTCGTATTTGGGAATCGATCTGCTTTGCAAGGGTGAGAGATCATATCGTTTGCTTGGCTGTGAGCTGATGTATCACGATGATCTTCCGCAAGTTGGAGATACGCTTTGTTATGATATTCATGTGGATGGACATGCCAAACATGGTGATGTTCGTTTGTTCTTCTTCCATTATGATTGTCGTGTTGGAGGAAACCCTAGATTGACGGTTCGTGATGGTCAAGCAGGATTTTTTACTACGGAAGAGTTGTCTGATTCAGCTGGGATTTTATGGCGTCCTGAAGATCAAGAGATTGAGCTTGACGCGGTTGTTGATGAACCATTGGTGCCATTGAGCGAACGTATTTTCTCCTTTTCTGAAGTGGAGGCTTTCTCTCAAGGTCGTCCGTGGGCGTGTTTTGGGGAGAGTCATCGAAGAACCAAAACGCATACACGAACACCAAGAATCCAGTCTGATCATATGCTTTTCTTACGTGGTGATGTTCAAGTGCAAACCAAGGGTGGTCCATGGGAGAGAGGATATCTTCGATTGGAGGTTGATATTTCTCCTGATGACTGGTTTTTTGAGGGGCATTTTAACAATGATCCTTGTATGCCGGGTACTTTGATGTTTGAGGGATGTTTGCAGGCGATGGCATTCTACCTCAGTGCTCTTGGGTGTACGATAGAGCGTGATGGATGGCGTTTCCAGCCCATGAGAAATCGTCCGTATCCACTTCGATGTCGTGGACAGGTAACGCCAACATCGAAAAAACTTGTGTACGAAATCTTTGTTGAAGAAGTGGTAACGGGACCGATACCACATTTGGTTGCTGATTTATTGTGTACCGTTGATGGTCTGGGAGCATTTCATGCACGTGGCATGGGTCTTGAATTGGTTCCCGACTTCCCAATGAAGACCATGCCTTCGTTGCTTGATGTACCAGATGAACGACCGTGTGCAGTGGACAAAGATGGATTTTCTTTTGACCGTACAGCGATGATTGCTTCAGCGTTGGGGCAACCATCACAAGCATTTGGAGCAATGTACACGCCCTTTGATGGGTACAAGCGCGTGGCTCGTTTGCCGGGACCTCCGTATCATTTTATGTCTCGTGTCTCCAAGGTTCGTGGTGAACTGGGCACTTGTGCTGTCGGCACTGAGATTGAACTTGAATACGATATTCCCAAAGATGCGTGGTATTTTGATTCCAACGGTACCTGTGTGATGCCATTTGCGGTATTTCTTGAGGCGGCATTGCAGCCCTGTGGTTGGCTTGCTTCGGCTGTCGGATCTGCACTAACAGTAGAAGAGGAGCTGTTTTTTCGAAATTTAGATGGAACAGGAACCCTTCACGATGTGCTACGGCCCGATGATGAGCGTCTTACCACCGTTGTAAAGATTACGGGTATCTCCCAGTCAGGAGGAATGATCATCGAGTCTTTTGATGTGCAGTGTTTTGTTCAGGAGCGGTGTTTGTATACACTCAAAACCGTATTTGGATTTTTCCCTGCAAAGGCATTGGCCAATCAAATAGGTCTTCCTACATCTCCAGAGCAGCGTGCACAACTTGATCCTACACCATATCTTCTTGACCTAAGAGAACGCCCTGAAAAGTATTTTGCGGGAAGCGCTCGAATCGCGGACCCCATGCTGTGTATGCTGGACAGAATCACGGCTTTTGATTCAGATGCGGCTCTGCCATTCCTTCGAGGAGAGAAAGATGTCGATCCTGGTGAGTGGTTCTTCAAGGCGCATTTCTTCCAAGACCCCGTACAGCCTGGATCATTGGGTATTGAAGCCATGATTCAGCTTTTGCAGTGGTACATGTTGCACACAGATATGCATAAGGGAATGGATGCTCCGGTATTTGAACCTCTTGCAGTACAGCGCGACCATGTGTGGAAATATCGAGGGCAGGTTATCCCTGAAAATAGTCTTATTACAACCACCATGGAAGTTACCGAGGAGGGAAGTGATGAGCGAGGAGTATATGCAATTGCCAATGCTTCGCTATGGGTCGATGGGAAAAGAATCTACGAAGCAACAGGTTTGGGAATGCGCATTGTAGAACAGGTTATCTTAGAGCAAAAATTATAACGAACCATACGAAAGGGATTTCCTTTCATCAATAAATCAATCATAGAGAGAACAAAATGAACAGTATATTAACCAGTTTGATGTTTTTGGTTGCATGTTCTGATGCAAACAAAGACGATCAAAAAACAGAAAAAACAGAAGAAGCGGCAAATGTAGAAAATAAAGAAGCAAAAACTTCCGAAGAAGCGGCCAAAAAGACAAAAGAACAGCAAGTAAAAGATCTTCTCAAGCAGTCAAAAGAGGATATACCAGCCCCTGCAGATGTAGCTGCAGCCCCTGCAGATGCAAAAAAGACAGCTTCTGGTCTTGCATACAAAATATTGTCGACTAAAAACGGAACGGACAAGCCGGGGCCCACAAGCAAAGTCGAAGTACATTATACGGGATGGAGAACCGATGGGAAGATGTTTGACTCTTCTGTCAAGCGAGGNAAAACCGCAAAGTTTCCGCTCAATGGTGTAATTGCTGGNTGGACAGAAGGTCTNCAGCTNATGGCAGTGGGTGACAAAGCNCGCTTTTGGATTCCAGAAGATTTGGCATANAANGGNCGTCCNGGTGCNCCNGCAGGAATGCTNGTNTTTGATGTGGANCTTGTCGATATTGAAAAGCCCATTCCNGCTCCAGCAGATGTNGCAGCNNCTCCNGCAGATGCGATAAAAACAGCTTCTGGTCTTGCCTACAAGATTCTTTCTACAAAAGAGGGTTCTGCAAAGCCAGGATCAGCAGACAAAGTGACAGTACACTACACTGGTTGGCAGACCGACGGAACGATGTTTGACTCTTCTGTACAGCGTGGTGCACCAGCGACCTTTGGTCTTGGGCAAGTGATCGCAGGTTGGACAGAAGGTCTTCAGCTTGTGGGAGAGGGAGAGAAAGCCCGTCTTTGGATTCCAGAAGAGTTGGCATACAAAGGTCGTAAGGGAGCACCAGAAGGAATGCTTGTGTTTGATGTAGAGTTGATCAGCATCAAGAAAGCTGTTCCGGCCCCTGCAAATGTAGAGTCTCCACCTGCAGACGCAAAGAAAACTGCATCTGGCTTGGCATATAAAGTGCTTCAAGCTGGGACTGGTGCAAAGCCAACAGATGCAGATCGCGTGAAAGTACACTATACCGGTTGGACAACAGACGGAAAGATGTTTGACTCTTCTGTACAACGTGGAACACCAGCCACGTTTGGTCTCAAGCAGGTTATCAAGGGATGGACTGAAGGACTTCAGCTAATGCAAACCGGTGAAAAGACACGTCTTTGGATTCCAGAAGAGCTCGCGTATCAAGGGAAACCTGGCCGCCCAGCAGGAATGCTTGTGTTTGATGTAGAGCTTATTGAGATCGTTCCTTCGAAGAAATAGCGATTCATAGTATTTATGATGTAGGCAGTGCGTATTTTGCACTGCCTTTTTATTTTCTCTTCATTGTATGTTGTGCGAAGTAGTGTGCTCTGATATTTTGTACATCATTGTATGGAGTGAATATGTGGAAAAATATTGTAGCGTTGGCCTTTTTAATTCTATCCGTTCGAGTTTTGCTCGATGGAGTTTCTCCGGCTTCAGCATCCTTGGGTCCTATGGTCGTATCGGGCAGCAATCCGATTGTCTCAAAAGGAGGTTCAAGAACGCACAATGCAGCAGAAGAAACTCTATTTACCGCTCCGAGTGATCAATTGCTGATTATCACAGACATTGATTTTACGGTGTATTACGGTAATTCTGGATGTTATCCCACACTAAAAACATCTTCAGGTGATATTCTTGGGAAGTGGTTTGTCAGAGAAGATGAAAATATGGTGATCTCAAAATCTTCAGGTCTTATCATTCCCGCTGGAGAATCACTGATCCTTTCTGGAACATGTGGTCATTCTTATAATAATTTGTATTATGCCATTTCAGGGCATTACGCCGTTCAGTAGAAATATTCTATAATCTTCTTGATCTTCATTTGCCCATGATTCGGTGAACGTATGTTAATCTAGAGTAGGGTGGTGTGCATGATTTTTATACTCTTGGCGTGCAGTGATGATGTTCAAGTTGAAGAGCATGATTCTTTGTTGCGTCCAGCAACGTGGAGCGCCAATGATATTCAAAGTGCATTCGATGAAGTGATGGAATACGGCTTGCCCGATCCCAATGATTTTTGGCTGCTCTATCAAGAGTTGTACGATGAAGGAGCTACGCCCAGTTGTCCCGGCACAGACTATAATTTTGATGGTCAAGAACTGACTGCCTACGATTGTTTTACATCTGATGGATTTCGATTTGAAGGACTTTCCGAATTTATGTATGAGCTTGGAGGATGGCGACTTCATCTTGAGGGGCGAATCATCGCTCCTGATGGACGCATTGTACATGGAGCGGGGTCTGTAGCCATTGAAGAAACCGACATCATGCGTAAAACTTTTGAGGGTACACTATACTCCAATTTTGGTGCAGACTGGCTCACGCACACACCGAGCTTGTTGTTGTATCTTGAAAAATTTGATGGGACGTATATCATCGATGGAGGATATACAATCGAAGGCAATAGCATTTCGTTCAACCGCTTTCGTATTGGAGATTGCCCTTACGGTGAGGGAGAGATTTTACTTCGCGAGCCTCAAGGAGGGTGGTGGACATATCGAGTCGAACAAGGTTGTTCCGATACTGGGGCGTTATCATTTCATAATGAAAAAATAGCGGATATCTCGCTTAATATTGATGCACTCGTACAAGAGATGGAACGGGTACTGCCATGACATGGCTATGGATTTTGTTGGGGTGTAGCGAAGATGGTGCCAAAGAAGAGTCCATTCAAAAACAAGATCCTATGCGTATGCTTCGAAGATGGAGCTTGGACATAAAGGGGACATTGCCGAGTGTTGCAGAGCTAAAACAGGTACAAGAGAATCCTTCCATCCTTGAAGATAAGCTTGACGAGATGCTTGAAAGTCCGCTGTGGAATGAAATGTTGGTCCATCAACTCAACGAGCAATGGCACACTCGTGTCGATTTGTTTTCTGTGGTTCCCGATGATTTTGCCATTGGAGACTACAGTATTTGGTATTCCTTTAATCGATCTGTGGGTGAAGAACCGCTTCGTTTAATGGCGCATATCGCCACCAATGATCTACCTTGGACCGATGTGGTGCTCTCCGATTATAGTTTTGCCAATGAGCAGCTCTCACAGATGTATCCAGTGACCTATCCAGAAGGAGAGAGTGGATGGCAGAAAGTACAATATACCGACGGAAGGCCAGCTGTGGGTGTTTTGGCAACCAATGGTCTTTGGTGGAGGTACATCACTGATTCTCTTAATATGAATAGAATAAGGGCTGCGACATTGATGCGTCTCTTGCTTTGTGATGATTTGCTTTCAAGGCCGATTTCCTTTGAGGCGAGTGCACATGCTCTAGAAGATGCAACGACAGCGCTTCAACAAGACTTGGCCTGTCTTAATTGTCATGCAAGCTTGGATCCGTTGGCTTCTGCTTTGTTCGGATTTTACTGGGTGGAGGAGGGTAATCCATTGGAGGCGGTTTCGTATCATCCAGAGAGAGAATTGCTTGGGGAAGAGTACCTTGGTGTGGAGCCTGCATGGTTTGGACAGCCGATTGGATCGCTTGCGGATGTGGGTACGGCGATTGTATCCGATCCTCGTTTTGGACAGTGTGCCGTACAAAGCTTTGCGGAGCTGTATTATCGACGTGATTTGGATTCCGATGATTTTACCATGCTGCAATCTCATGTACAAGAGTTTGTTGATGGAGATGTACGTATCAAGCCATTGGTCAAAAGTATTTTGCTCAGTGATGAGTACACAACCGCTGAGGAAATGTCCAATGGTGTACAGGCGAGAACCTTGAGAATGATGAGTCCGT
Organism: Deltaproteobacteria bacterium; assembly: GCA_002683315.1. Lineage (GTDB taxonomy): Bacteria > Myxococcota_A > UBA796 > UBA796 > UBA796. The sequence goes on from NYTD01000017.1 coordinate 5,987, forward strand.
ATCAGCTTTCATCGAGTGTTGCTTTGTGGAATGATCAAGCATGGATGAATTCGGATGGCCCACTATTGGATCACGAATATCGAGCGATGATGGGTGGAGTCGATGGTTTGCAGACCTATGCTCCTCAGTTGTACCCAAGCACGACAACTGCATTAACATTGCAGCGCTTTGCACAATTTTCTGCGACCATGATTGTTGAGCAGGGACTTGCGCTAGATACGGGTTTGTTGAAGTATGTGGATGACCAAACGGTGCCAGAAGATCCGGCTTTTGCACAGCAATTGGAACATTTACGTGTGCAGCTTCATGCGATGGAACCAACAGCAGAGTGGAGAGATGAGATCACCCAATTGTGGAGTACGTGTACCCAAGAAGATTCAGTAAAGCTCGGCTGGATATGTGTGCTGTCTGCCATGATGCAAGACCTAGATTTTGTGAGTTATTGATATGAATCGACGTCGTTTTACACAGATTTTTGGAGCACATTTTTTGGGTTCAGGGCTTTTGGTTCCGCGTGAAACAATTGCTCAATCACAACAAGAACGGAATTTTATCTTTGTCTTTGCTGATGGAGGTTGGGATCCTTGTACCGTTTTTGCTCCTTTATTCGATAATCCACATGTAGATATGCTCCCTGATTCGGAACCGATGGATATTGGAGATCTACGTTTGGTCGATTCTTCTATGCGTCCCAGTGTTCGAGACTTTTTTATGCACTATGGTTCGGACACGGTCATATTCAACGGATTGGATTTGGAGACGGTGTCTCATGAGCGTGGAAAGCAGATCATCATGACGGGAACGACTCAAGGCTACGATGATTGGGGAGCGCATATTGCTCATGGTTCATCAAACCGAAACTCGCATCTCATAGTATCTGGACCTTCCTTTACAACAGCCTATCCAGATTCGATCATTCGAGTAGGTAAAAGAGGACAATTGCGCAACCTTCTCAAGGCAGATGATGAAGCCTCACAGATGATCAATCGACTAGGGGAGCAGCACGTAGCACAATATCTTCTGAATCGAACAGATGGTCATATCGAACGATTTTCGGATCCGTTTGCCAAGCATTTCGCTCAGACCCATCAAAAGGCGCTGCAACAACAAAAGCGTATTATGGAAGAAGGACCAAACATCAATTTCGATATCGATACGAATAATGTATATGGTGATTGCCAAGATAGTTTTATGATGGATCTGGAGGTAGCCATCAGCGCAATGGAGGCCGGTCTTATTCGGTCAGCAATCGTAGAGGATTATGGTTTTTGTGGATGGCGTTGGGATACACACTATGACTTGGTTGAGCAATCATATCATTTTGAGCTGCTGTTTTCGGGCTTGAATCGCCTTATGGAAGAACTCCATAACAGAACAGATACACAAGGCGTACGGCTTATTGAAAAAACAACAGTTGTTGTACTCTCTGAAATGGGAAGACATCCCAAGCTGAATTATATCGGAGGCAAAGATCATTGGCCGGTCACATCCATGATGGTTGTGGGAGGATTGAAGGGAGGACGTACGGTTGGTGCTTTTGATGATCAAGTGGTTTCTGGTTTGATAGAACCATCAACGGGAGAGTTATACGCTGGTGGAGAAAAGCTCACTGCAGAGCATGTTGGTGCAACACTCCTTGCATTGGCAGATATTGATCCAGCTTCCGTGACATCGGCTTCTCCCATTTGGAGTCTGTTGTCATGATTCTATTGTGGATTTTGGCTTGTAAGGAAGAAGTGTCATGTCCAGATACGCCAACGTATGAAAATTGGGCTGAAGGTTTTTTTATCAGTAAGTGTCAGCCTTGTCATGCACCTGAAGCGAGAGGGGTTTTTGGAGCACCAGCCATTGAGATGAATACACACGAAGAAATAATGGAAATCCTCGATGTGATTCAAAATTCGGTTTTGGATAATGAACGGATGCCTCCAGGTGGAGGGCTGTCAGATGATGATCGAATTCTGTTACAAAGTTGGCTTGATTGTCCTCAATAAACGAAACTAAGTTTCGTTCGTAGAGTTTTTGGTCTTTGGTCCTTTCTTTCTTTTGTTGTTTCTTCGTCGTCGGTTTCGCTTTGGATTTTTCTTTTGTTCTTCTTCAATCGCTTCGGCAACCTCGCGCGCGCGTTGTATTTTGCGTGCATATTTAGACATATGTTGCTCTCGCTGCATGGCCGCTTCTTTTGCTGCGGCTTGAATCTCTCGGATGAGGGCATCTTCGTCTACTTCTTTCTTTTTGGGATTGTATCGCCCTGTGAGTTGTGTATTGGGGGTTAGTGTTCCTTGCTCATATAGAGCCCACATCTCCTCACCATATTTTCGTTTTCGTAGGTGTGGTGCAAAGCGTCCCATAAATGATGTGAGGTTTCGAACATCTCGAATCAAGAACCGTCGAGCATTGCGGTTGTGTGCTGTATCAATGGCCTGTGGGAAATCGATAATGACAGGTCCTTCGTCAGTCATGAGAATATTGAAGTCCGATAGATCTCCATGTACGACGCCTTCGCAAAGCATGATGACAACCTGACGTATCAAGAATAGCAGCATTTTTTCGGCTTCTTCTGAGGAGAATGAGATATCGGCAAGTCTAGGAGCAGGTTCACCAGGAGATTTTTGTATGAATTCCATGATGAGGACATTATCGATAAACGAGTAGCACGTAGGAATGCGAAGCTCGGTTCCTGATAGGCGTCGAAGCATTTGATACTCGCTTTGATACCATTCGTTTTCAATGGCGTCACGTCCAAAGCTTGACTTTCGTTCCATTGCTCGTTGTTTTCTAGAGTTACGGACTTTTCGTCCTTCTGTATAGGCCGCTCGATTTTTAAAACTTCGATTGTTGGACTTTTTGTAGACTTTGGCTACACACAAAGAACTGTCGAATCGTACAATAAAAACTTGGGCTTCTTTTCCGCTTTGTAAGGGCCGAATCACTTCTTCAATGATTCCATCACTGACCAGTGATGAGAGAGCATCGGGTAGACGCATTTGATTTTTGCCTCCATGATTAAGAATTAAACGATATTCACTTTTCAGTATTAACCCAATAAGAAGAAGATAGACGATGTTTTTGTTGTTCTTTTCTTGTTTCTGATTGCATTTGATGTAAAACGAGCCAAATTAGGTAATGAAAATTATTGGAGATTATATGAACCCTTTTTTGTCCCCTTATACCACTCCTTTTGGTATTCCTCCCTTTGAAACGATAAAACCAGAGCATATTTTTCCCGCTTTTGAGCAAGGTTTACAACAAGAATTGGAAGAGTATGAGGCGATAGAGTCCAACACAGAAGAGGTGACTTTTGAGAATACACTGGAGGCTATGGAGCGTTCAGGAGAAATTCTCAAGCGAGTTCTAAGCTACTTTTACAATCTAGTCAGTGCGCATACAAATGATGAACTGGATGAGCTCAACCGAATGATTGGACCGAAGCTTTCGCGTCATCAAAGTCGATTGTTGATGAGTGATAAGATCTTTGCTCGCATTGACTTTCTATATACCAGAAGAGAAAGCCTTGAACTCTCGGCAGAGCAATTGCGTTTGTTGGAGGAGAAGCACAATGAATATGTTCGTTCGGGAGTACGACTACCAGAGGACAAAAAAACTAGGCTCAAAGAGATATTATCTGAGATCTCTGCCTGTAAAGTTGATTTTACACAAAATCTATTAAAGGAAACCAATGCCTCGCAGCTTCATATAACGAAAGAAGAAGATTTGGAAGGGTTACCGAGTGATATGATTGACAGTGCCGCTTCTCTTGCACAATCAAAGGGAAAAGAGGGTTGGTTATTTTTGGCAACACAAGGAACGCTGTATGCGTTTTTGACGAGTTCTGTCCACAAACATTTACGACATCAGTTGTACTCGCTATACATTCATCGTGCCAATAATGGTAATGAACACGACAATAATAAGCTTGCTTGTCGAATCGCTCGCCTTCGATTAGAGCAAGTGCAGATATTGGGATATCGAACGTACGCCGAATACTCTCTTGAGAATACAATGGCGAAGAATCCAAACAAAGTGCGCGCACTTCTTGATCGTGTTCGAGAACCGGCCTTTGCGCAAGCAAAACGAGAACGAATGAAGTTGCAGGCGATGAATCCAAAAGAGGATTTTGCAGCCTCCGATTGGTGGTATTATGCGGAGCTACTACGCAAAAAGGAATATGATCTATCCAATGCGGCAATTCGTCCATACCTATCTGTTGATGCGGTTCGAGATGGTGCCTTTGCAGTTGCTGAAAAGCTGTTTGGGATTCGTTTTGTTGAGCGTACAGATTTGCCCAAATATCACGAAGATGTACAGTCATTCGAGGTCCGAGAAGAAGATAATACACTTATCGGGATTTTTTATGTGGACTTTTTTGCACGTCCAAGCAAACGCGGTGGAGCGTGGATGAGTGTTTTTCGCGGGCAGAGTGCAATCGACGAGAACATCATTCCGATTGTTGTGAACACCTGTAATTTTCCTCCTCCTACTTCGGATGCTCCTTCTCTTCTAACGCCGATGCATGTTCGTACGCTCTTTCATGAATTTGGTCATGCTTTACATGGTCTTTTGTCCAAGGCGAGGTTTCCAAGTCTTGCTGGTACAGCTGTACCTAGAGACTATGTCGAGTTTCCTTCTCAAATTATGGAAAACTGGGGTCGAAATAGGGATGTTTTACGTGAATTTGCCAAGCATTACCAGCAAGCAGATACCATATCAGATGAACTTTTGGATAAACTGGACAAAACAGGTGTATTCAATATGGGGTTCAGAACCACAGAGTATTTGGCTGCTTCATACTTAGATTTGGCATGGCATGAGCTAGAAGAAATTCCAGAAGATGCCCAAGATTTTGAGAAGCGTGTGTTGGAAGAGATTGGGCTTATTCCAGAGATAGCAAGTCGTTATCGTACGACCTATTTTTCCCATATATTCGCGAGCGGTTATGCTGCAGGATATTACAGCTATATGTGGTCAGAAGTTCTTGATTCCGATGGATTCTCACTATTTGAAGAGCGGGGGTTATACCATAAAGAAACAGCACAACAATTAAGAGACTTGGTCTATGCTTCTGGGAATACTGTTGATGTTATGGAGCAGTATGTGACGTTTCGAGGAGCTGCTCCTCAAGTGGAAGCTCTTTTGAAGAAAAGAGGTTTTTCGGACTAGTTTTCTTTGTGAATGGAGCAGGCGATTCCATCAAGGATCGCGGTACCAGTATAAGAAGAAACCATATCTGGAAGTATGGTCATAATATCAGGAATGCGGCTATATGGTGCGCGAATTACGTCGAGTCTCAATGATTCATCATGATAAATAGTGATACGTAGGGAGCCATGTTGTGTTTCAAGGATATATTCTCCTGCTTCTATGTTTGTATCGGGATGAACGGATGCAAATCTTTCTGGTTCTGTTTCACGGTGCGCATCATCCAAGGCATCATCGATACTGCCCGATGTATGAAGAAGGAAGGGGTACTGCTTTGAGGTTTGGGGAATCTTGACGTTTTTGAAAAGGTTCTTGAGAATGGGAATGGGGAATTGAATGACGTTTTTTTCGGGTCTCCACAACGAACGGTCGCTTTCTCCTTGATATCGTAGACTGGGTTCTCTAGGGAGGGGGTTCGTTTGACCAAAATCGAGTAGCCGCTCTAACCACAGATCCAAATCCATTGTACATAATGGTCGAGAAGCGAGGTTCAGATGGTACCCCCATGGTCCTTTCCAGCTTGTAGAGAAATCCTTAGAGAGTGAATGCAAAATTGTATCAATGGATCTACTTTGTTCATATGGAGGAAATACTGCATGGGAACGGGGTAAACACATACTGGGTAATTCTGGATTTCGGTGTAGGCATACATCATTTTCTTCAAAAGGATGTGTGATGGGTAAAATCCAATCCGCTTGTTCTGTGATCCAGTTTGGTTGTCTTGATCCAACAACAAGTAATTCTAAATTTTGAATGGCTTCCTTCATACTTGGGCGTAATAATGATTCCGGAATAGATCCCATAAGAAGCAATCCAGATAGATTGGATTGAGGAAGGAAACCAAATGAAGTTTGCATGAGAAGAGGAGGAGGGATTTCTTGTGTGCCTTGTGGAGCATCGTTCATGAGGAGAGAAGCAAGTGCCGGATAAAGATCGAACGCTCCTAAGTTTTCGTAATTTCCTCCCGGACGTAAAGCATTGGCCGTAACCATATGTACAGCCATCCAAGCCCATGCTCCCAACGCGGAGTTATGGTTACTGAGTGCACCTGCTCCTAGATGGACAACACCCATTGCAGCGCGAGCAAACTTTAAACATAGTCCAGAGAATTGAACATCTTCCAAGCCGCAAATATTAGCACAGCGTTCGAGGGTCCATTGATCGATGTACGATTGAACTTCAGATAGCCCA
>NYTD01000018.1 GCA_002683315.1 Deltaproteobacteria bacterium
CCAGATGAAATATATGCGGGAGACGAAAATATGCAGGTTTCATATTCCATTCTCCGCTCCGACAGTGGAGAAGCTTCTTGGTATTTTGCTGCATCTGGAAACCCGTTGGGAAGCGGAACATGGTCAGACTCTGCAATCGATTTTGTAACAGATGGAGAATGTGTATTCTTCTAAAGTAGCATCAGGTACAACAAAAAGGCCGAAGTGTTACTCTTCGGCCTTTTTTATAAGTACAGGTGAAGGATCTTTTACTGAAAAAGATCTGTCACATCTACTACATGAAGCTTTCTCCAAGCAGACCCTTCTGCAGGAAGCGCTGTATAGGCAAGTAAAATCCTGCCATCGCTTTCTGTTAAGGAAGGCTCACCACAAGCGATATGCTCTGTGTTGTATGAAAAAGTCTTGGTTCCATCTAATTTGCTAAACCAAAGAGAACTTGATTTTTTGGGATCTTCCATTCCATAGACCACCCACTGTTTATCTGGTGAAATAGAGGGAGGAGCCCGCATCGGCAAACGAATACCTTTGCCCAAAACGGTTTTTTGAGAAGGCTTGCTCGAAGAAACAACATCCCACAAATCCACTCCCCGTTCGTTGGAGAAGAATACAACCGTATTATCAGCCCACGCTGGTCTGGTTTGATCACCATTTCCACCGACCCATTTACTATCATTTCCTCCTGCTGTCACATATACATCTTCACCATTTCCGTGCTTGCGTGTATATAAGAGAGAGCCTGATTCATTCAGTACAGGGGCCATTTCGGAAAAAGAATCTGATGCCACAACAGACTCTATCGCTCTTCCCTTAAATGAATATGAATAAATGTCTCCGGAACCTTTTATATCACTGATGAAATACATCTGTTTTTGGTCTTTACTTAATGTCGGCCAAGAAAGATCCCCTTCAAGTTGATCCATTTGAATTACAGGTCGTGCCGGACGAATAAAGTCTGTAGAATAAATTCTATTGGGAACTCCTTTACGAGCATGTTCAAAAATCAAAGCCCATTTGGGACCCCGCTTTTGCCATACCGGAGCAGCATTGATGCTTCCACCTGAACCAAAAGATGCTCCACCAACACTGGCTTGCACTTGCTTTATGTCCAAGTACTCAATTCCATTCATACTTACAGAAAAAAGATCTATCTTTCCTGCATATTCATTCACCTCAAAAGCCAATTTTGTGCCATCATTCGACCATACAGGATTAGAAGCATGTCCGTTTGAGGTGACAGGTATTTCTGTAGCATTCGCTTGTAATAGTCCGATTAGATAAAAATATGTCATTGTTTCACACTCCGAAAAGGTGTAATGGATAAACCAACTTGTCCCCAATAATAGGTTCGAGAAGTATCACTTTGCAAACCGAGCGTCGCATTAAGCCCTCCTCTAAGTTTATCTGTTATTGAAAAAAGATTATATGTAGCACCCAAAGCCAGTCCCCCCGAAGTAATATTTCCACGCATAACAAGAGCATCTTGCAAACGAGTGTTGTCATCACATACGGAGAAGTCACGACTTTCTTCAATACAAGTCGTCTGATAATTACTTGATGTGGATGTATCAATACCTTGTATTTCTGCAACTCCTTGAGAAATACTAAATCCGGCAAACATGTCGAGATCTTTAATGGAATAAGATACACCTGAAAATAGACCGGCTCCAAAATAATTATCTCCAGAGAACTCTGTTCCATCCTCTGTCAGACCATATTCTTCTAGGTATAAAGGCTCTTTTCCAAGAGAAGACATCATATTACGGACATCAAGCTCTGCAAAAATATCAAAACCAAATCTTAAGTGAACCTGCCATCCCAATGACAAGCGTCCACCAAGTCCTGCAAAAGAAGCTGCATTGACATTCAAATCACGGATGGGAGTACCTGCCCCTGTATAAGCTCCGCCAATAGAAAATCTTGGTCCCATGTATGATATCAGCGGAGGCGCGGGGGGGGGGGGAACCTTAACCTTTACAGCGCTCGATAAGAGTTCTTTTATCTCTTCTGGAAATTTTACCGGAGCCACTGTAAAAGACTCATTCCCTATCGTGTATTCTCCATACGGTAGTAGACCTTTAAACTTACGTCTCTTGGAAAGTACTTTTTGTGCAAAGGCAAATGCATTTTGATCATCTGGCTCATATAATTCATCTTGTATCTTAAGAGCAAAATCCTCTTTAAACGATCGGCCAACTGTGATCTCTACAGGAGCTAATGTCTGCTCTAGTGCACCAAACCAAGCTTTTAGATCTTCGGTTTGGTCTATTGCATATGCTCTTTTCACTCGTTTATATGTTGCCAACATATTACCAAGATTAGACGAAGCTTGTGCGGCTATCGAATGATCTCGAAACGATGGTTGTGCATCTTTCAATTCCAGTATTTTTCTATACTTGATATCAATAGCTTGCCAACGGCCTCTTTTCTCAAGACCTTTTATTTCTTCAGAAAGACGTATTCTTTCCGCTTTGTCAAGCTGAGCATCAGCGTATAACAATGATGATAAAAGAAGAATATTCATAGATTTAAGCCCCATGAGAAGAAGACGTTCTTTCTCAGATAAAATTGTACATTGACTTTTTTATGTAAGAAAATATTATTTAGTATAAAAGTTGTATATTGACACAATACGTGGATTATTTGGTACTCTATCAACCGAAAGTAGCGCAACAGATTTGATTTTTTTTGCAACGGTTGGTCGAATAAATGAGCAGAAAAATAACGGTCTTTAACGTACGGCGATATCAAAATATTATTACACATGCTCCATTCTCCCTTTCGGCAAACGAATGACATCATCTGCGATACGTTTTACCGTCTCTTCATGATGACTAATAAGCAACAAACCTGCCCCATTTTGACGTACAACACGAACCAACAGTTCTATAACTCCTCTTCTTAACAAAGGATCCAAACCTGTTTCGGGTTCATCCGCAATCACCAACTTCGGTTGTGGAGCAACAGCAATTGCAAGAGCTGCACGTTGTGCCATGCCTCCACTTAATTCTGCTGGCAGAGCCCCTGATACATGAGGTTTCAAATCCACTTCTGCCAATTTTTTGGCTATTTCTGCTCCCATATTCTCTGGGGGATTCTCTCTCCTTGATATAGCAAGAAAAAGTTGCTGACCTATTGTTCTACCAGGATTTAATGCCGAACTCGCAGATTGCGGAGAGTATGTAAAATAACTTCCACGAAGAGACCGACTCTCTTCAAGTAGTCGTATCTGTGCACTCATGCCTTGTTTACATATACCCTCAAACCAGTCCTTATTTTGATCCAATAATGGATATCGTAAAGAACCACTTTGTATTCCTGGATTAACATCCAAAACACCCATTATAGCACGTGCCGTTAATGATTTTCCAGATCCAGAAGGTCCACAAAGAGCCGTCACTCTTTGTGGACGAATCTCTACATTCACATTGTGAACCAAAGTCCTACTTTCACTATCAATACGAAGGTTTTTCAAATCGACAAGTAAGCTCATCTCGCCCTCGCCATATTTGTGATTGATGTGGCTTTAACCACAACAAATGCAATGAGCCCCAAACCAATTATCAAAGCATGAAGACTCGGTTCATCAACAACAACTGCAGAATAGCCCATTTTCAATAATTCTGCCCAACTATTAATATTGTCTGCATGAGTGAATGAAGGCTGTGATTCTACAACAGCAAGATAAGAGAGTGCAACCTCTAAGAAGACAACCTGCATCATCACTTCAGCACCTTGCCTAACCACAACAGGGCGTAGATTCAAGGCAACAATGTGATATAAATAAATACGAAATGCTCCAAAGCCGTGTGCCCGAAGAGCTTCCACAAACCGAGCTCCTCCAAGTCTTGATGTCACGGCTCCCGCTTCATCCATTGCTGTTGGAGCAGATAAAATAGCCCACAACAATGCCAATGGTAATAAACCACGCATATCGCGTGGTAGAACAAGAGCACAAACCAAAATCACAACCATTCGTGGTAATGCACCTACAATCTCAGCGAAAATTTGTATCATACTATCAAGAAATGGAAGCTGGACACAACGCAGTAAACCACCCATAATCCCAAAAATACAAGTTACGATTCCGGCTATCAATGATGGAAACAAAATAACTTTTGCTCCCTGCGTGGCATAATCTACCAAAGGGATTCCCTTTCTATCTGTTCCCATCCAATACATAGAAGAACAAAACTCTGGATCTTTAGCTGAAGATTTCTTTGTGGAAGAACCAAAACCCATCGAAGAAGAAGAAGAGTCATCTCCAGAAGATAAACATTCATCTTGCTTTTCAGAATCAAAGGGCTGAACATATTTATATTCTGATATAACACTTCCTAGAGTCAAAAACTTCGGCGCTTTGTACGAAGCCCAGAATAAAGACGCAAAGCAAAAAATAGCAAGAAAAAAGGATATACGCCTACTCATACAGACTCCGCCAAACGAACATCTGTAGGAGCCTTACGAATATGCATCGCGACAAGACACTCTAATATCGCCTGAATTATGAGTAAGATTCCTGATAGTACTGCAAAGATCGTAGCTGTTGCCAATACAAGGCCAAAATCTTGTGATAGTGTCCCTTTCCAAAGCAAAGCACCAACACCATTAATTCCCACAATAACTTCGACAATCACAAGACCACTTAAGATATGAAGAATCCTCGAACGATACTGCCCTATCAGTGCATTACAAACATTTGGTAGCGTATTAGATAATACTGTCTCACCGCGTAAAATCGACACACCTACATAGCGCTGATTTTTCTCTTGTTTCAATGTGTCTCGAAATCCTATCAATGAGCCTGAGAAAGCTGCATCTGCAAAACCAAGAGTAAGTGCTCCCATAACAATACGAGCCCAATTCGCCTGATTCTCTAGGTCACTGCCGGCATAGTTGATCTCCACAACGGCTGCTGATATCAATGCAAAAACCACAACTGGAACAATCCCAACCATAACAAGAATCGGATCCCACTTTGAACGAACAATCTCAAAAGCACCGATCAAAGCACCTATTGTTATTGGAATCAATGAAAAAAGAAGTAAAAACATTGTATTGGGAAAAGATTTTCTGAGTAATTCTTGAATTTCTACTCCCTGCATTACTCTCCACGAGCGACCAAAATCTCCATGGAAAGCTTCAGCCAACCAATCTGTAAAAAACACCCAAGATCCTTGGTCTAAATTGAATTCTTTTGCCAAAAGAGCTGTATCACAGCGTTCTGGAGGACAAATATTACTCGCTGGATCACCTGGTAACGCCCAAATAAAAAAGGTGATGATACCGGGAACCAACAACGGCAAAAACAATGCCGAACATACGCGAATACTGGGTCTAATCCACCATTGACTCACAAGAAATACTCCTTACGTACTCTTACTTTTTACTGTACTTCCATGTGTCAATCATCGTGAAATAGTAGTATGGCGTAATGATACTTGAACGAAGTTCTGTACGCCATGCACTTTTTGTATCAAGCTTCCACAAGAATAGATACGGCAATTCATCGCTAAGTTTTGCATGCAGATCAAGATATGCATTCTGAGCATCAGAATCTCGTCTTGCTGCATTAAAACGCTCTAGTATAGCATCTACTTCGGGATTACTATAGTTAAAGATATTACGTGTTCCTTTGTCTTTCTTTCTCGTCTGGAACAAATTATTTACATTTTCATCTATATTGAATGACCATTTTCCAATAACCAAATCATATTTACTTGATGATTTACCAGAAATCACCTCACGACTCCACTCTTCCGCACTAATTTTGTATACAAGACGATCGAATCCTGCTTCTCCAAGTTGATTACCTATCTGGTCTAGCAAATCCGGTGCTTCTTTGTTGAGCGTCTCTTTCATACCAATACGAAGTCGAACCTGTTCTCCATTGTAATACCAAGCTCTACCTCGCTTTTCAAGTCCAGCACGATTGAGTAAAGCAGTTGCTTTGGCTTCATAACGTCGCTCTACAACAGGAATACTTCTGTTATAGTAAGGACTAGATTGAACAAATGGTCCAGAAATCAACTCGCAAGGACTCTCTTTATCTCCTTTTTTCACTCCAATGGTCTTCTCTCGAAGATCGTTTCTATCGATAAGATAATTGAGAGCCTGTCGAACTTCTTTTTTGGCTAAAATCGGATTGCTTTCGTTGAGTGCAATAAACCACCATGAACGTAAGTCGTATGTTGTAATGAAAACTTCACTTGAAGATGCAAGCTCAGGACGATATGGAGGGGCCACTGAAATAATCCCCTGCATTCCCCCACCCTTAAGTGTATTGATCTGCACGACCGGATCTTGCGCTTGATTTAATCTCATTTTATCAATCTTAGGATTATGATGCGACGACTGTCTATGTGCTTTAAAGACGGCATATGACGAGCTCTTTGCACCAGACATCGGACCACTCCCTACTGGCCTAGTACTAAACTCTGTGTTGGGCAAGATCGCTGTACTTTTGAAAGAACTCTTAGGAAGAACAGCGAAGCTCAATCGAGCAATAGGCTTGTGGTATACCTCTGGAAATTCAATGACTGCTACAGTATCCTTCTCAACTTCACAATCTGTAAATGATTTTCGAAATGCTTTGGCGCGAGCAGATGTTGTTTGGGGATCCATGATGGCTTTGATGGTGAAACAGATATCATTGGCCGTAAGATCTTCTCCATTGTGCCATTTTAATCCTTCGTTCAAGAATAAACGAATCTTTTTTGCTCCAGCCATTTCAAAACGCCGAACTATTTTGCTATCTAATTTGTTATTAATCGGATCGACATAGAAAATACGATCGAAGTATAACTCTTGTGCACGAAAGTCTACCATACTCTCTGCATACAAAGGGTTCAAACTTCCTGGCAAATTTTCATCGTAAAATTGTACGTTTACAGCAACAGCTGTTGCACACACACCAAGTGCTGCAAAAGTACCTATGGCTTTTTTTATGGACATCGAAAAGAATCCTCCATTTAAGTAAAAAGAAATATGTTTGATAATAATTATAAATTTATTAGTGAGAGGCCCCGCTTGGAACAGCATTTCGGCCTAAGCGAATATGTAAGAAGTCTAGAGGAACACGCGCATTCTGTAAAGGAGAAAATTCGGAAGACATCTCATGAACCAAATCTTGCGCTCTCAAAGTCGCACCATTTCCTGCATCCCAAGCAGAAAAGAACGTCAAAAATACTGGATCTCGTATAGGACCAGAAGCTTCTCGAATCATAATTTGCAAAATCCCAGAATCTCGGCTCTGATCATTATGTAAAGCAAAGAACGCTCCCATTCGAAGCAACGAATATCTGGCAAAAGACGGAAAGATCTCATACAGCAATTCAGCGTTTAATTGTTCTACTGGTATGTCTTTTGTTTGTTCTTTATTGAAAGATCGCATTCGCTCTTCAAGTGCCATACTCGCATCCACAAGACATTCTGTATTTAGCTTGGAATCCGAAATACATTTTTCTATCTCTTGCGCCAAAAGACTATCTTTTGAAAACTCTTTGAGAGAGGCGCCAGCTCCATTTGGGATAGCAGAAGCAAAAGCAAGATCAGCTGTATCAAGATAAAAACCAAACAAAAGCCAGTCATCTGTTAAGGACAATATTTTTTTTGAGGGAGCCGGTGAGAAAGACGATTCAAATGGAAGTCTCCACGGTGATAACCATTGTTCGATGACGTCCTTAGAATAGGATAAGTCTTTCAATAAATCCCTCGCTTGTTTTTCATGCCATCGAGCGAGAAGCCAAAATGTTGTACCTTCTGATGGCTCATAAAAGGAACCATTCGATAATGAAAATGCATATGTGTTCTCATTCCATGTAGGAGGAGAATTAACTGTAGAATTTTCATCAGAAAAAGAAAATCCTGAAAACTCTGGAGGAGATTTCTTATCTGTACTTATCCAAGATTTCCACTGTGATACAGCTCCTTGTAAAATAGGTTCTTCAGGTAAGGAATCAAGCAGGTTTTGTCCCTTTTCATATTCCCCAAGAGTGATGTACGCGACAGCCAAAAAATATTGATGTTGCACAGGATCTTCATCGCTTTTGTATTCTGTATACAACATTTTGGTTGCATTAGAATGCATAAGCAAGGCTTGTCGATATAAAGCAGAATGTTCCAGATGATAACGTGCCAACGAAACTCCAGAAGCATTACGAATCGTATCTTGAAAATTTCGATTGTAATAGCTTTGCCAGCCTAAATCTTGGACAAAAGGAGATAACTTTTCTGGTCGAACAAGACGATTCACCCAAAAAGAAGAATCTTTTGAAGCTTCTATATGCACACTTTTCTGCGAAACATTCTCTTCTGACTCTTTATTTCCACAGCCCCAGATCCCAACAAGGGAACAAAAAGCACATCCGAAAAAATATTTTATTGTAGTATTTATCATCTTATTGCACACTGTAGTACTAAGGATTTTTAAGTTACACGACGAATTTCGACGTATACGCCTGTTCTATATTCACCATGACAACGTCAAAAATCAATTTCCTCCTCCACCCATCGTTGGATCTCTTTCTTCATCAACATCCATCGGTACAATCGGAATTTGTATTCCTGTTGTAGATATATCCATTTTTTGGAGCTTAATCGATAAATTATTTTTCCATCTGCGAACATCATATTGAATATGTTGCGTAATATATCCAGGAGCAGAAACCTCAAATTCCAAAGAAGAACCAGGTGTAAATTGCAGCATACCATCGGGAAGCAATATTTCTGTATCTTGCCACATACCATTTACCTCATTGACTCGATGTGGCATCTCTTCTTTCGGGTGTTGTATTTTGGCTGTTGCTACCGGTTTACTCGTGTCATGATCCATTACGGTAATACTTACCTTTACCCCCTCTCCCTTTTTACGCTTTTTAGCCTCTGCATTCGACATAAAAGTCATCATAAGCAATATCATTTTCATTTTCTTCTCCTTTATTCTAGAAAGTCAAGAACGTTGGTTTCTTCTGCAGCATCTTCTGCTTTGGAGACATCTCCAAGCTGATACCAATAATATGCAGATGTTGCTCCTTTGGTTCCTTCTAATAATTTTTTTGCTATGCTGGGATTACTTTCAATCAAACCTCTGGCTGAAGTAAGTTTTGTCGCATGTTTGAGTCCAGAAGATATTTTTAATCTGCTTATTTTTTTCTCGCAGTTGGAACTCGATGGTGACTTTAAACAATGTAAAATAGCCTTTGTCGCTATTCGACGTTCCTCCAACAAGCCACTTTGCTTTGAAACCTTTTTCATCCACATCCCGGCCATATCGTAGTTTTTCTCTTGAATAGCTCTCCCCGCCCAAACCAGAAGCATCTGTGCATCACTCTCATTAGATCCATCAAGAATCTCTGCACCAAGATTGAAGTTACTTAGAACAACACCATAGTTTTTTCCCAAAGCCCAACCCGCATGAGCAACAGCAAGATCGATGCCATCTTCTCGATCCAACAGAGCAATATAACGCTGTGCAACTTCTTCGAATTCAGTTCCCTGTAACTCTTCTAACCGCTCCTTGATCGCATCAGGATCTTCATCTTCCATAATATCAATCTCAGCACATAAAAGATTTCCGTAATTTGTGCCTGATTTATCAGCGAGATCTCGCACAACCTCAGAGGAATCTCCTGCCTTAATAGCAACAATGGCCTGTCTCAAATACAACGATTTAACATCACCAGAACCTTTTTCAGCTTTTCGTAACAGATCTCCTGCTTTTCCGGGTTCTCCACGCATGGCTGCCAAATATGCAGCTCCTGTCAAGACATTCGGATCGTCTGGAAACTCTTTTTGATGCTCTTTATTTGCTGATTCGGCTTTTGCAAGATCACCTTTCAATGATTTTTGAACCGTAGCCAGATCAATGGTAGGCTTTTTGTCTTCTGTCTCTTTATCTGTACAGCCTAAAAAGATTGAGAATGTTGTAAGAAAAAACAAGTTCATACCCCATTTGTTATATTGTATGAATAAAAAGTATAGATTGTTCTATATGTGCATCATTATCATATTCTTGATTATACTACCACTTTTCGCAAAACGAACAGAAACAAATAACCAAACACTTTTGTACGTTTTATCTTATCACCCTCTTATTACACATCCCATGAAATCATGACTCCGATATATAAACGTTATAAAAAAATCGTTTTTGAAGAAACTATTAGCAAGGGAGCTTTCGCAGAAGTATACAAAGGCCGGATCTTTGACACACAAAATAATGTCTATCGTGTCGCCATAAAGGTCTTAAAGAAAAAGTGGGTTGATAAAAAAGATCTGATCAATCGTCTAGAAGACGAAGCAGATCTTCTTGCACAACTTAATCATACAAATATCATATCTGCATTGGGCTTTACCGATATTGAAGAGCGTCCTGCGATTGTGATGGAGCACATTGATGGTATCGATCTGAAAACACTTCTCAAGCATGTTCGTCTCCCTTCTAACTTATGTTTTCATATTGCCGCACGTGTCGCGGCTGCATTACAGTCTGCATACAGTCACACACTTCCTGATAGTCAAAGCCCGTTGGCTGTAATTCATCGAGATATAAAGCCGTCAAATGTCATGCTGACAAGAAACAAAAATATAAAAGTTCTTGACTTTGGCGCTTCTCGATTCAATCATAAAGCCAGAAAAGGACATACAACTGTTTTTACATTTGGAAGTCCAAAATATATGTCTAATGAGAGAAAGAAAGGAGACAGAGGATCCCATTCCTCTGATATCTATAGTCTTGGAATCTTACTTATTGAACTATTAAGTGGAAAAACGCTCACACAAAATCCTCCTAACAATCAAAAGAAACACGACCATTTTATTAAATATCTGGTGAATCAAATATCCTTCCAACTACCTTCTCCAGAATGGGACCAAAGAGCTCGACAACTACTGATGAGAATGTGTGCATTCTGGAAAAATCATCGGTTTACAGCCAAAGAGTGTGTCCAGATCCTCAATGCTTTTGCCCAACATGCAAAAGGGGAAGATACCGAGCTTTTTTGGAAGACAAAAATTGAGCCCATTTTAGACCGTTATCAAAGTAAGGAAACAGCTGGGCTACTGACTGGAAAAACGATTCTTCTCGCTCCCAAAATTCAGTCTCCTCTACAAAAAAACAATACTCCATCCAGACCGAAAATATCCTCCAATAACCAAAAAGATTTTTTACGCACAACACACCCTCCTGAACCACCTTCAGTTGAGGTTTTCTTACAACAAGAACAGCCCCAACACAAGAATAATACAATTCAACAAACCAAGAATCATCCAAAATCAAGACCTACACAGAACAAAGCACCCTTTACTCCGAAAATTGAAAATCCTACTTCCAATCACTCTGTCCAATCACAGACAAACAGACAACCAGAACAAGAAACCGAAAAGCCTACGACAAAGAATCTTGATACCCAAAATCCTATCAATCATTGGATATCAATGGGAATATCTGCTTGTATCACTTTTTCACTACTTCATCTCATCACCTACTCTGGTCTTGCTCTCTCCGGAAAACTTGAAATTATGTTCCCTTCTCCCAAGCAATCGGAAACAGAGAAAGTAATGGAAGAAGTAGACGAGTATCAAGAATTCCGTGTTCAAATCGATATAGATCCGCATTATTTTTCATTGCTGACATTTTTTGATACCGATGGCGATAAGATAAAAAGACTTACGCGAAAAAAAAGCGAATTATCCATGGTTCTTCCCAAAGGACTGTACTCGATCAAAGCAAAAGATCGTCAAACCAAAAAAACAAAAAAAGTCCTGTATCAGATAAATTCCAACACACAAATACACTGTGGTGCTCCCGATGGAGAAGCACTCATTTGCATCGATCATAACGAAGATATCTTATTGCAGTTTACAAAAGAGGAATAAACCTTATCCTTCCCAACGAATCATTCCCAAAGCCTGCATAAACATCTTTTCCTGTATATCTGCTTGTGCATCAAAAAATACTTTTACATAATCCCTCTCTGCCATAGACTCATGCTTTGCTTCGATCCATCCCAATGTATTCAGTGTCTCTCGAAACAAGAAGTCATCTGGATAGATATACAACATGCCAAGTTCATCCAAAACAAGCTGTTCTTCTTGGATTCCGCGAATCCATAACTGATGACGAGCATCATGATAAAGCAGATTCGAACATTCATCACAAATGTGAAAGATTCTTTCTTTACTTACTTCCACAGCTACATAACTCTCTGGTTTGGGAAGCTGCCCTTTCACACGATCGGTCATCCGAAGATAACGAATTTTTAAAGGTCCCTCCATGACTTCTATAAGTTTTTTATGAATATAGGATAATTTAGAAGGTGGCGATGATATCTCTATTCGGGTATACCCACCATCAAGAAGCTGAGCTTGATAAGCCATAGGCGGAATAAACCCATCAAGTGCACCTTCTTTATTTACACTTTGAGACTTCGCCTGCATGTTATTTGGTTTTGGTATCATGATCTTTTCTCCAACTCTGCCCCAACTAACACAATGACAAGCCTAAGAACAAATTCATCATGGATAGAACCCTACTTTATACGAGATATTTGCATTGACCCTCCACTGGTTCTCGCTCCTATGGAGGGGGTCACAAATAAAACCTTTCGTCGTTTAATTCGATCTATAGGGGGCCAAGGACTCACATATACAGAGTTTGTGGCTTCAAAAGCACTAAAAGACCGAGGAAAAAAAGCACTTGCCATGGCTGAATTTGATTCAGACGAACGTCCCATCGCCATTCAAATTTATGGAAATGACCCTCAAATTATGGCACAAGCAGCTGAAGTCGTGGAGGACTTGGGCGCCTCCATTATCGATATAAATATGGGGTGCCCATCTAAAAAAGTCTGTGCCAACTCTGGTGGTTCTGCCCTGATGAAAGATCCTCTACATGCAGTAGCCATTGTTCGCGCCGTTCGCGCCGCTATATCCGTCCCTCTCACGGTCAAGATGAGATCTGGATTTGATCACACACAGCGTAATGCTCCGGAACTTTCATACATGTGTCAAGAAGAAGGGGCTGAAGGGATTACGATTCACTGGAGAACCAGAGAAGATCGATATGGAGGTCAAAGAGCCATAGATAAAATTACAGAGACCAAATCAAAACTATCCATTCCTGTCATCGCCAATGGAGACATTATAGATGCAGAATCTGCAATTCAAATGTACAAAGAGACAGGCTGTGATGGTATTATGATTGGTCGTGGTGCAATCCGAAACCCATGGGTCTTTCAAGAGATCAAAACGCTCTTGTCTGGAAGACAGTACACACCCCCAAATCCTCAAGAAAGGCGAATCATATTAGAGCGCTTTATCGAAAGATATAGAGAAGACTTTCGGTACGAAAAACACAGCATTGGGAAAATAAAACAAATCGCAAAATATTTTTATAGCGGATTACCAAATGGAGAAGACTTGCGGCGCTCGATCCTTCGTAGCAAAACTGTCGATGAAATAGAATCACATATTCAAGATTTTTTTGGGAGCCATACATGAACAAGAGTCAAAAAGTCCAACAGATTCAAACCATGCTGTCAGAATACTACCCCAATCCAGGTGTACCACTTGATCACAGTGATTCATATACTCTTTTGGTCGCCGTGATGCTCTCTGCACAAACAACGGATAAAAAAGTCAACGAAGTAACACCTGAACTTTTTGCTCTTGCTGACAACCCAAAAGAGATGTCGAAACAATCCGTAGAAGATATCAAAGAAAGAATCAAGTATATTGGCCTATCCAATAACAAGGCAAAAAATCTAAAAAAACTAAGTTCCATTATTCACAATAAGCACAACGATATTGTTCCCGATAATTATGAAGACTTAGAAGCCTTACCTGGAGTTGGTCACAAAACTGCAAGTGTCGTTATGTCACAAGCCTTTGGACATCCCGCATTTCCTGTTGATACACATATCCATCGTCTTGCATATCGTTGGGGACTCTCCAACGGAAAAAACGTTGTACAGACTGAAAAAGACCTCAAGAGACTTTTTCCCAAAGAATTATGGAACGACCTACACATTCAAATCATTCTATTTGGAAGAGAACATTGTCCGGCAAGAGGACATAAGCCTGATATATGCCCTATCTGCTCTTGGGCGGGTATAAAAAAGCGTCTGAAAGAAGAGACAAAGAAAAAATAAACTTATGTTGCTGCCATCGCTCTTCGAAGTGCTCCAATGTACCCCTCATC
Source organism: Deltaproteobacteria bacterium (assembly GCA_002683315.1). Classification (GTDB taxonomy): domain Bacteria; phylum Myxococcota_A; class UBA796; order UBA796; family UBA796. Next base: position 14,198 of record NYTD01000018.1, read on the forward strand.
AATTCGATGATGACCAGAAAACTGGTGCTCTTGCAATAGCCTATGTAATTCTGGAAGGTGATAATGTGGAACAGACATAAATAAATGATGTGCACAATGATAATTAAATAAAAATGGTGCAAAAACAAGTCTCTCTATGGGATTTGGTTCCAAATCAATGGTAGGTATGCGAGGTCCCCCAAAGTCTTCTGTTTGCTTGGCAATATGCAGGGCCAAACCATGTTCAATAACGATTCTACATCGGTTTAAAAATACTGTGACGCAAAAGAGTGGGATAATCCACACAATAGCGTAGCTCCAGACAAGACCAGCACCAAACTCAAACCATAATGGAAGTCCGAAAGAAATAGGTAATCCACCAATGCATGCATAAGAAATGAACATTAAAGAGAGCTGTGCAAGAATAACCAAATATGAGTCTCTTTTCATAAGATGAGCAATATCCTTTTTGACTTTTCTATCTGTACCATATCCACCCGAGCCTTTTTGCCGAATCTTGATCAAAATCTCAATAAATGTACCAAAAACCAAATAGAGAAATCGAGGAATTCCTGCACGAACAGACATCACTTTCATATATATATGTGCATCTGGATCTTCTTTATTCGAAGAACATCGGTGATGGTCAATATGCTGCAAACGATACGCGTGAAAATTTACACCCACCAGTGCTTGTCCAAATACACCAAAAAACTCATTGCTCTTGCTATGCGCACAAAGAGTCTTATGTACCGCCTCATGTCCACTAATCACAATATAGTACTGCACGATTCCCATAAAAGGTATCAATACGGACCAAGACCACATGGGAAGATAGGCAAAACCGAGCCAGAGCAAGAATAGCAACGAGTACGTTAACCCCAATCGAATCAATGAACGATTGTCTTGATCCTGACGCAATATTTTGATGTGCTCATATATTTTTTTTCTGTCTGAAGTCATGGAGAAAACTCTTATATACTTCTGAAATAACGCAAAAGTGTCAACACGAGAGAAAAACACATAGTGTTATGGATCATACTATCGTCATGTATTTGAATCAATTCAAAGAAGTACTTGTTGATAAAACAAATGGAGCTATTTTGGCGTCAAAGACCTCTCCATCATCTCTTCGAAACTGATATGTCCCATGCATTGTGCCCATCTGTGTAGGAAGAGGACAAAAAGATGTATATGAGAAGGAATCGCCTTCTTGTAAAATAGGTTGTTTTCCCACAACGCCCGGACCACGTACATTCTCTTGGTTTCCATTTGCATCCGTAATTACCCAATGACGAGAAAGAAGCTGAACTGGTTCCTGTCCCATATTGGTCATGACAACCTCATACGTAAATACCCAAAAAGAATCGACAGGTTGTGATTCTTCTGGAAGATACTGTGGCTCAACGATTATTTGAATATTTTCTGTTGTATGAATACTTCCCAACTCACTCATAAAATCCTCTTGTTTTTTGTAGATATGTTCTATCAAAAGTCAGAATTACGTTAAGGACAATAATAAATTTGTGCAATCTTGTTCACAATAAAAATTGTGTGACTATATCATCATCTCAGTGATTGTCACAATACCCGCAGCAAAGGTAACAACATGGCAAAGAAAAAAGGAACGACCAAAAAAGAGCATAACGTACAGCTCAAAGACAGAGTTCAACGTCCTCGAAAATACAAAGTCTTAATGCATAACGATGATTTTACTCCGATGGAGTTTGTTACTGCAGTTCTGGAACAGATATTCAATCATACTCCGGCTTCTGCCACACGCATTATGATCGGAGTTCACAAAGAGGGTGTTGGAATCGCTGGAATCTACTCAAGAGAAATCGCAGAAACCAAAAAAGAACAAACCATACAAGTCGCACAAGAGAGTGGATACCCCCTTCTTGTCACAACTGAGCCCGAATAACCATCCAAAACCCAAAACAAAAAGTGACCCTACTATGAAACTTTCCGATGAATTACGCATCGCATTGCACAGAGCGATGCAAGACGCCCAACAGAGAAGACACGAATACCTCACGGTAGAACATATTCTTCTCGCTCTTCTACACGATCCAGAGAGTGCTCAAATGCTGAAAGCTTGTGGAGCAAAACTATCAGAATTAGAGAAATCACTTAACGAATACCTTGATGAAGAGATGGAAGTATTACCAGAAGGAGATGAACGCGAACCTCAGCAAACATCTGCATTTGGTCGTATTTTTTCTCGTGCTGCCACACATGTTCTTCACAGCAATCAAAAAGTGCTTACTGGTCCTAATATTCTCATTGAACTCATGAATATGGAAGATTCTCATGCCGTGTATCTTCTTCAAGAACAAGGCATTGAACGAGTCGATCTAACAACATACTTCTCTCATGGCCGAGCCAATAATCCAGCAAGAAATCCTCGCAAGTACGCAGAAGAAGAAGACTTTGGAGAAGAAAGTGAGGATCCATTAGATGAGTATGCAGTTGAACTCGTACAACGAGCTGCTGATGGTAATATCGATCCACTTATCGGACGAGAAAAAGAGGTTGAACGATTGATTCATATTCTCGCACGGAGAAGAAAAAACAATCCGGTTCTCCTCGGTGATCCTGGTGTTGGGAAGACAGCCATTATTGAAGGTCTTGCACGAAAAATCAATGATCAAGAAGTTCCAGAGATTCTTGAGGATGCAGAAATTTATGCTCTTGATATGGGTGCTCTACTTGCGGGTACTCGATACCGTGGTGATTTCGAAGAACGACTCAAAGGCGTTGTACGATCAATGCAAAACAAAGACAATGCAATCCTCTTTATTGATGAAATTCACATGCTCGTGGGTGCTGGAGCCACAACCAATGGAACAATGGATGCATCAAATCTTCTAAAACCAGCTCTTCAATCTGGAGAGCTTCGATGTATCGGTGCCTCCACCCATCAAGAGTTTAAGCAGTCCTTTGGAAAAGATCGAGCATTATCACGTCGTTTCCAGATCATCGATGTTGGATAACCGACTCTTGAAGAATCCATTGCTATCGTAAAAGGCATCGCTGGAGCCTATGAAGAATTTCACGGTGTAACCTACGAAGAAGCAGCAATTGAAAGTGCGTGTAAACTCGCATCAACCCATCTTCAAGAATCCAAAATGCCTGACAAAGCCATTGATGTAATAGATGAATCTGGTGCATCTTGTAAACTTTCCGAAATCGAGGTTGTCACCGAAGAACATATCGAAGAAACCATAGCAAGAATGGCTAAGGTTCCTCCAAAATCGGTATCCAGCGAAGACAAAAACGAACTAAAAAATCTACAAACCGATCTTCTTAAAGTCGTATTTGGCCAAGATCAAGCCGTTATGGCCGTTGCTGAGGCCATTAAACTGTCTCGTGCAGGTCTCAAAGATCCCAACAAACCTGTTGGATGTTTCCTTTTTGCTGGTCCCACTGGAGTCGGAAAAACAGAACTCGCAAAGCAACTTGCATCTACACTAGGCATATCGTTTCAACGATTCGACATGTCGGAATATCAAGAACGACATACTGCCAGCCGTCTGATTGGTGCTCCTCCAGGATATGTTGGATTTGAGCAAGGAGGACTTTTGACAGATGCTGTATCTCGTAACCCACATTGTATTTTATTACTCGATGAAATAGAAAAAGCACACCTTGATATTTACAACTTGTTGCTACAAGTCATGGATAATGCAAGCCTCACAGACAATACAGGTAAAAAAGCTGATTTTCGCAATGTCATTTTGATCATGACAACCAATGCGGGTGCTCGTGATGCGGGAAGAAGAGCTGTTGGTTTCGGATCTGTTGATACAAGTCACAAAGCAGATGCTGCGCTTGAACGAACATTTTCTCCAGAATTTCGTAACCGTCTGGATTCCATCATTAAATTCAGTGCACTCCCTAAGCATGTGGTTCGTATGGTTGTCGATAAATTCCTCAAAAGTCTCAATACACAAATGCTTGATCGCAATGTTACGGTAGAAGCAGATGACGATACCAAAGACTGGCTCGCTGAAAAAGGATATAAACCAGAATTTGGTGCCCGAGAGATGAGTCGTGTCATCCATAGAGAAGTAAAAAAACCTCTTGCAGAACACATTCTTTTTGGAGATTTAGAGAACGGTGGAGTAGCAAATCTTTCTATGGAAACCAAAGAAAATGACAAGGGAGTCAAAACTCAATCTATAAAAATAACGATTGAACCTGCCCCACAAGAAAAAGAACCCGAAACCAAAGAGGAACCAGTAGAGGATGCCTAGTGTCCTCTGGTGATATCCATATACCAAAATGGTCTGTTTTGGACGGGTATATTGGTAATCGCCATACCCCTACATCATATTCCGTCTCAAATGAGGATATGATTTCCTTATTACAAAGACAAGCTCTTTTGCCCATCAGTCAAAAGAGCTTGTCTCAATTTTGGTGTACATCCCCCCCTCTTCGGGAAGATATATATCAAATTTTGAATACAGATAATCTGCCAACCTCTGTACATGTTCTTCTTCTGGATGTTCTCGCCTGTAATCCAAAACCAAAGGATTTACCCGTATTGTGGCAGACATTTGTATATTCTCGATTTGGCGTGATTTCCGAAGATCCGGATTTGTTCACACGTTCTCTCCAAATCATCATACAAATAGAAGAGAAGTACCCACAGAGCAATAAAGAAATATTCACATCGATACTCCCCTCCTTATTTGCAACAGGAGCACAAAAAAGAGATAGCCTTAATATTCCCATACATCTGCTAAACCAAAATCTGTCAAATTACTACAACAAACATGGTTCTATTGGGATTGAGGCATTCCTTAGTGAAAAAGGCAGTCTCTTTCAAGATATTATCACATACAGTGCACGAGGTGATTCTAACCCGCCAAATCTTCCTCAGCATATGCCGGGCCAGTATCAAAACAGCCCTATTCCCAAATTTCATCAGCCTACTATCCAGACTTATGAACATGTATGGAGTCCTTCTTTACTTTTTATTGGCCTCTTTGGACTTGTACTGTCATTGTTTTCTTTTCGAACACAATACAAGCGATTGATTGCTCTTATATTTGGTTTTTCTATTTTATGCACAATAGAAGGAAGTCTTGAAATACTTTCAAGGCCAACCTATGCACAGATTCGTCCCTTGTTCTCATTCATCAACTTTTCATTTGACCCATATGAAGAAATATATCGAGAGGATCAAAAATGGTGGATTAGTCAAGGAGGTCCTACACGATGGCAAGAGATTCCAGAACATGAAGACATCTTTCGTATCGCTGTTTTGGGTGCTTCTAGTGCACATGCTTCTAATCTTCTTCAAAACGAAGGGTTTGCCTTTTTATTAGAGCAACAACTACAATCTGAATTTGGAAATACACCCATTCAAGTTGTAAATATGGCCATTGGTGGAACCATTTCCAATGGAATTCTCTCATCTGGAAACCAAGCCATTGAGATGGGAGCAGATGCCATCATAATTTACTACGGACATAACGAGGTAGCTCAATTCCAGCAGCTGACAAGATTTCAGAAAATGGACGCTATGACCACACAAATATATTTCTCTCAGAGCAGAATCTACGCATGGCTCTACTCTATTCTTCCTCAGACCCAGTCCTCCCCCCAAAACACTACACCCATAAACGAGCTACCCGAATTGCCTCAGATCGCAACATGGGCGGCGATGAACCATCATCAAAATCTCGGACAACTGTTAGAGAAATGTGTACAAAGTAATATCCCTGTACTACAGATCGTTCCGACCTATAATTTTCGTTTTGCACCCTTTGAAGCAAATAAAAAAGAGTCAAACGTAAAAGCAATACAAGCTCTTGAACAAGCAAAGGAACTTCGTCCTATCAACCTAATCGCTGCACAAAAAAAACTTCTTGAATCGATCGCAATATCTCAAAAAGGCTCAGAAACCTTTGTTCAAGCACAGCAGATTTATGCAGAGATACTTTCCGATCAAGGACAGCATGAAAAATCTCGCATTGCCTATCAACATATTTTCGATCATTCTTTTGGCATCACAACTATCCACACAGAGATAAAAAATAACATTCAAAATCTAGCAGCAAAGTATGGAACAGGACTTATGTATGCTGAAGATATCTTCTATCATGATTCAAGTGATGGGATTAGCGCAAATGGTCTGTTCTGGGATGAACTTCACCCCAATTCACTTGGACACCAATATCTCGCGAAAGCCATTATTCCATGGGCTCGGGAACAAACATCCAATTTCCTTGATACTTCTCCCAGTCCGTAAGAACCAACCCCATTTTATCAAGTACATAGATCTGAGCCTCTATTTCTTCTCCAAAGAGGTATCCTCCCGCAAAAACTCCTTTTTGAATGGAGGCGATCGTTCGGCGCTGTGGAATCTCAATCATTCCAGATCCCACGAATATCTCTTTTTCTACTTTTTGCATCGCTCCCCATGAAAATGCCTCTGCTACAATCTCAGATTCATTTCCCACAAAAACAGGCTCCAAGGATAATCCTTCTTCTGTTTGCTCGTATATCCGTAGTGCTCCCCACCAAGAAGAGGCAGCGAGATCTGTGTCACCATCTCCATCAAAGTCACGTAACAAAATCGCAGACTGCATCATCTTGTCATCTTGTGACTCCCAACATAACCAAAAATCTGGTCCACACCACGCTCGTACAGTTCCTGAACCGCCAAGCTGATTGTTATCAGAGACTACAATATCCAAAATCTCATCTCCGTTAATGTCCCCCCAATCCAATGTGTTTCCTTCAAAACCATCTCCTTGTGCTTGCCAATCGGGAAGCTCGGAAAACCCTTCAGCATTCCCCCATCGTATGGTGTGCCCCTCTCCTTGATGAGCAAAAATGATATCTTGCCAACCATCTCGATTTAGATCACAAAAGGAAACATCAAAGCTGTACCGGGGAAGAGAGTCTTCCCAACATCGGAAAAAACTTCCTGATCCATCGTTGCACAAAATAAAAGAAACATCTGGTTCATTGAAGTATGCTTCTCCAACAGCTACAGCAATATCAATATCTCCATCTTGCTCCATATCACCAAGTGTAAGTGAAAAAGTATACGCTCCATCCCAAGACCAACTGGGTGTCAGAGGAAGTGAGCCTTCTTCATTAAGATACACCTCCACACCACCTGGCTCATCAAATCGTTCTGTACCCAAAAATTTTGAAACAACGATATCGCTCCATCCATCTCCGTTTAGATCTCCTGTGGATACATGCCCATAAAATTGTGCCTTTGAGCTTACAAAAGAAGCTTCTGATTCAAGCATTTCACCATTATGATGGTACACTCGAATATATCCTGGCTCCATATCATTGCCTTCAGACACCACAAAGTCCAACAATCCGTCACCATTGATATCCACTAATTCCCCTCCCGTAGCATATGCCGGCTCTACAGATCGCCATACTACTTCTTGAGATAGAGAAATCTCTGAGTGTACATAATCCAACCCAGAATCTGCAACAATTTCGGCACTATCTTGATCAGAAATTCGACAAGATAGAAACAAAAGAGCAATACAACCAATAGACATATTATTATCCTCTTTTTATTATACCAGAACTTATGAATACTTCTCGTTTATACTATCCAAGACATACCATCCTTTGGGATGAAATCACTCTCGACGATCAGGATCTGGCACACGACAGCGAACACATCATGCGCGTGTATCGATGGACCGTACAGCTTGCTGCCGATGAAGATGTCGATCCAGATCTTGCCGGTGCGGCTGCATTGGTTCATGATCTGGTAAACATTCCCAAAGAATCCAAAGATCGATCTCTCGCATCAGAAAAATCAGCCATCGTTGGTGCCAAAATTCTTCCAAAAGCAGGATACTCTCCTCAAGAAATCGAAAAGATTATAGAGGCAGTCCGAACTTGTAGCTGGTCTCGTGGAGAAAAGGCCACTGCCAAACTCGGAGAGGTTCTGCAAGATGCAGATCGTTTGGATTCACTAGGAGCCATTGGTATTATGAGAAACATAGCCTGTGCACAAGCAATGAGAACAAGAGGTAACATCGGTTGTTTTTATGATCCAGAAGACCCTTTTGGAAAGGAAAGGAAAGATCTCAATGACAAACAATATGCCATTGATCACTACCCTATCAAGCTGCTCAAACTTGCCAACAACATGAATACAGAAACTGCAAAACAAGAAGCGCAAAGAAGACACCGATTTATGCTGCAATTTCTTTTTGCGCTAGCGCAAGAGATCTGAGACACCTTGGGCAAAACTTCTCGGTTGAATTCCTGTTTCGAATACAAGAGGTTGAGCATCAATATACTCGTCTTGATCAATCGCATCTATCAAAGACGGTTCAAAATTCTTGGTTCGATACGCCAACCATGTACATACTCTCTTTGGAATAGAGACAATCCTTGGACTTTTCCCCATACGCTGCGCGATCATTTCAATAATTTCTCTCATGGAGAGAATGCTTGCTCCCCCAGCATCCAATTCCAAACCGTCAAGTCCCATATCCAGCATTGATAATCCAATCTGCGCAAAATCTCGTACATGAATCGGTGTTCGTTTATATTGTCCATCCGATATCATGGGAACAATAGGAGAATAGCGAATCATATCAACCAGTGTATGAAAGCTCTCTTTATGTTTTGGAGTGTGGGATATCAGCTTTGGACCATAGGGTGCACTTGGACGCAAGAAACCATACGGGAGTCCACAAGAACGAATTCTCTCTTCATCTCTTCTACGGGAAAGCACATAAGGAGTTTCTTTTGTCCAATGTACTGCAGTGCTTGATGCATATAAAATAGGTTTTCCAAGTGCTAATACCTGTTCAAGCATCGCAGTGTTCTGATCTTCTGGAGACTCTTTGCTTCCCTTTTTAGATTTTATTTTGCATGCGAGATGAACCACCACATCTACATTGATTTTTCGAAGCTGTAATTGAGCTCGAGAAGAGCATAAATCCACACGAATAGATGGTATACGTGGGAGCTGAAGATTTGTAGAATAGTATGTCGCAATCACGTCGTGATCTCGTGCAGCTTCCAAAGCAAAATGCGCCCCCAAAAAGCTCGATGCTCCTGTCACCAATACCTTCATCTATTCATCTCTCCGATACTGCAACACGATAACACTATTATCATCTGTAGAACCTGAAAAATGAGCAAACTGAACCAACTTCTCTGAACAGAGTTGTGGATCCTCATAGCAATGTCTCCAAATATGAGAAAAGTCTTGATCTGATACGATCTCTGACACCCCATCACTCATAATCAAAATGAGATCCTGATCATTTAACACCAGCGATTTTCTCTGTAGACCAGGACGTATAGAGTCTCGCATACCAATGAAATATCGAACCCTTCCTCCTTGTGCCCTATCTTTGGTGAGAATGTTCAGATCACCTTTTCTCCATAACGCTATTTGTGTATCCCCTATCGCAAAAACGTGAAGCTGATCATCTAAAATCCAGCATAAAGACATTGTGCATGCACCACGTTTGGTCTGCTCGGAAAAAATCCTTCTGCTTATCGCCTCTATCTCTTTTTCATATTCTTGCGGAGAACAAGTTTTACACTGTTCAAAAAAAAACTTCAGCTGATCACATGTCGCTTGTGCTGCCCACTTACCATTCGGAACGGAACTTACACCATCACAGATCATGGCGATCAACCCTTCTCCTGACAATAACCCAGAAGCAGAAACCAACAGAGCATCGTCATTTGTTATATGAGAAGAACCTTTTTTGGAGCTTTTCCCAGCATAAACCCAATTGCTCATTGTTTTCTCCGGAATAGAACAAGAGCCGGAAAAAGAAACAACAATGAAAAAGGTGGATTCTTTTGGCTTGAACAACCACATCCTCCCACCATATCTCCTTCTATCTCTTTTCCTCCAACCTCTTCTTCTTGTTCCACTTGGGCCTGTAATGCAATCTGAATACTCGGTTGGGCTGGGTCATTAGAGACAATTTCTAAAACCCCTTCATATGTTCCTTCATCTGCACCCAAAAAAGAAACCATTATTCCGTCTTGATCTTCTATGTTTGCAAGAAAATTCTCAGGAAAGACAGAGAAGTATTCTTCTCCAGAAACAATACGAGCCGTTCCAGACAGAAGCATTTCACCTAGATTGCCTACTATAAATTGGTGATTGGCGAGATTTTGTGGATCCAAAACCCCAAAGTCGATGACTTCATCTTCATACGATAATGCTGGTAGAGGAAAAGAAAGAGATACGGGAGAAAACTCATGAATAAAGGCATCATTATTAGAAGATAGAGGAATATCGATCGGCTCCCACTGTCTACACCCCACAATTGGAACACATACTTCAAATGTGGGCACAAAATTCACATCAAGTTGGGCATCAATTTCTGCCAAATGCCGTCCCTCACCATTCCATATCGGAGCTCCGATCTCTGGAGAAAAAGATGCTGTACCCTCCTCTTCTTCTATTATTTCATCATCTACGTCCCACTGGAGTGGATGAAAATCAAGTGAGATACTAGGTCGGACATTCCCGTAAAAATTGAAGTCCACAACAAAAAGAACCGTATTGGTTACATCAATTATATTACTGTTGCTCTCTATCTCTAGAGAAATAGGAGAACCAATGGAAAAAGAATCAAAAACTTCTGTCGCTGTGATGGGAACATCAAATGTAGAGATCGGTGCTTCGTATTGATACCCAGCAATATCGAATTTAATAGATACGACTGTAGCCAATATGGTCTCTAAGTCGAGTACGCCTCCATCTTCGATTCCCATAAATTGTAGCTGAAGATCTTCAGGCCAAAAAAGATGGGCACTTCCTGTCTCTTCTACCATCATGTTTCCATTGGCCAAAAGTTGCAAACGCACACTCAATGTTCCTGAATTGGGTACCCAACCGGAATCAAGTCCTACATCGGTAAATAAAGGTATATCCTCCGACAAAAATACCTCTTGTGGAGGAGACTCATCCGCCATCGCTGACATTAAAAAAAATAGAAACATACAATCTCCGGTCTTGTCAGCAATGTATCACTGGAAGAAGAAATATGCTCAAATCAATCGCTGAGTCATCTTTAATAAATTGGTGAGACACATCAATCTTCAAAAGATACATGATTCCAATCCACAGGCCAAGCCTGCCTGATGAAACTTTCTCTCCCACGTAGTATCCAGATTACATCTTCAAGATCGATCTTTTTGGCCAACGCCTCCACCATNTCTTTCGATGTAANTTCCTCTTCATCTTGACGTTGAATAGAAGAAAACAAATACGGCATNCCCAAAANANATTCTTCTCTGCGTTTTTTTANCCTATCCCATCGATATCGTTCCATCTCTTCATTCTGAACATGATTCATACGATACAAAACAGAGTACAATCCATCTCTCACAACGAGAAGATCTTCAATAGAACACTGTGTCGATATCTCCAGCAGTATACGCGGTCCATAATGAATCTTTGTATGCACATCATACACCCAACCCTTCTCTTCACGAAGTTTGTTCATCAAACGACCACCAAAACCGCCATCCAAAATATGTTGATACACACGCACTGTAACGAAATCTTTAGAAGGAAGTGGAACAAGAAGAAATAACTCCACTTGAGCTCCCAAGTCATCATTCACAATAGAGTGCTGTTCAAGCATACGTTCTTTTCGTTTTTGGGGTTCTAATAAATCTTTAGAAGCTATCGATTCAGGCCAAAAAAAATTCAAAAATGGAAGGATTTCCATCATATTGGTTGAACCAGAAATCAGAAATTGCGGTGTATGACTCTTTTTCCAAGCTCTATATCGATTCATACACTCTTTTCTATCAATATTTATCTCTTCACGTTCATACAAAGCATCTGCAACGAAATCCTGCATTCGATCTTTTTCAATCACCACATCCAGTCTTAAAGCACGATCAACAAAAGAACGAATCCATCGAAGGCCTTCTTTTTCGTGAGACTCAAAGATAGAAATCTCTATAAAAGAAGTATTTCCTCCCATCCAAAAGCGAGCGTATCCCCCCATATTCAATAATTTTTTGTTCATAACATCGTGATGATCATTCCATCCTGTTTGTATCAAAGAAGCGCAATCTCCCACACCTGAATCGAATTGCACTCGAATCTGAACGATACGATGACGATGATCTTCAATCCAATAGACATCTCTACCGTCTTTTGTTTTTGCAAATTCGATCATCGGAAATATCTGGTCATTTTTTTCCAATGGTTGCGCAAGCAGAACACACAACAAACACCAAATCACGGAGACACCACACGAAGCGTAGAAGCCTGATCCCAGCGAAGCCATTGTTTTTTTACTCGATCCAAATCTCGGTTCGAAAAATCATCTCTAATCTCAAAACATGTTGCAAGTGCATCTTCTTGAAGACATTGCTCCAGCCATAACAATCTACCGTCAAGTGTTTTCCAAGAATGAATCACACTTCGATGATACACTTTTGAGACAAGAGAAGCATACCTCCATACAGTCATCCACCCACCCAAACCGTACATATGATCTCGTATATCTCTTTCCAAATCGGATACTTTCTTTCCTTGCACGTGTAATAGCAAGTATCCTCCTTGAGAACCGTATTCCATCCAACCTCTTGCTTGGATTCCATTCTTATGCAGCACTCCAAATCTCGTATGCGTCATCATCAACATCCAGTAACGAAGTAGAATCGTGTCATCATGTATCTGATCGGGAATCGGCCACAAAATATATAACGTCTCTTGGGTACCTGTATGCTCTATTTGAGACAGAGTAAACTTTTGTTCTTCCACAGGGACTACTTCTGCACGTCGATGAGTGGAAAATATCGTTTGGATATCATGTCCTACATCTATACCACCAATGTCACCCACAACAAATACATCAACAGAAGCACGAACAATAATCCGGTTCATGTACGCACAAATCTGCTCCTTACTCCAATCCGAAATATCGTCAATAGAACCGATTACAGATCTACCAAGTTCACGATTTCCAAAAACAGCTTCTCGCAACTCTTGAGCATATGCTCTTTTCAAGCTCGTCATTCCTTGCATATACTCTTGTACAATCACCATCCGCTGGGACTCAAAAATATCATCCTCAATATTATTACATACAAACTCTTGTCTATTTCGTTCCAGCTGAACCCATGCATTCCAGCTTTCGATTGGAATACGAACATTCAGTTTTATTGTAGCCAAGTCTGTACGCCCTTGACTCTCTCCTCCTATGTTTTCCAAAATCTGATCATAGGTTTGTTCTTGATCACGATATGCAAACATCAGGTGCTCCACAAAATGCGCTGAACCATCAGGAAAATCATCAAAGAGTCGATAACGGAACATTACAGAAATCATTTTTGTATTGGGCACAATATGTGTGTACAAACTCAATCCTTCACGAAGAGGATCTTTGCGAACCTCCCATGAGGGATCTTGTGCAAAAACATAAAAAATAAGCGAAAAAATCATGACGAGCACAAAAAAGAACAGTACATACAAAACGCAACGATACAACTTACGCAAAATGGTGAATGCCACACACCAAACTTCATAGGCTAAAGAATATATTAATAAGGGACGTGCATATGGATCAACTTCTAAAACTATTACGAGACGGAAATATCGATCAATTCAACAGTGAAAGACCTTTTGAACTCAACTTTTTTGCAGAGGATCTCAGTGGTCTATCTCTACAAAGAGTCGATCTCTCAGGAGCAAATCTTGAAAAAGCAGATCTCAGTGATAGCAACCTAGAAGATGCCAACTTGAGCAAAGCAAAATTAAATGGTGCCGATCTAACCAACACCAATATGAATAGATGCAACCTATTCCGGGCAAAACTAAACGAGCTCTACGCGGAAACCTCTTCATTCGAAGAAGCTGATATGAGGCAAACCTCTATGAACGAAGCAGAATTTCACTCTTGTTCTTTTGTTGGAGCACAACTTGTAGAAGCAAAAGGATATGGGATTATTTGGAATGGCAACAAAGGAGATTTTATTGATCTCAGCAATGCAAAATTCAAAGAAGGCTCCTTTACCAAATCATCATTTACACAAGGAACACTTGATGGCATTCGCATCCCAACTTCTACTGTAGAAGATTGTAATTTTTCCCAAACATCTATGAACAAGTCACTATTGGCAAGTAGCAGCATAAAAAATAGTTCTTTTGAAGAGAGTAATTTATCTCTTTCCAACTGGAATGAAGCAGCCATTGAGAATACAAACTTTTCATTTTGCAATCTCACGCGGGCTGACTTTACCGGTATGGATATTACGAAACTATCACTACATGAGTGTAATCAAACGGATATGCATACTGATTTGGGACAAAAACCACACTTTGATATCCCTGACCCCAAACATCTATTTATCGAAATGCCGTGGACAGCAATTCATAAGAATATTCTTTTCTCCTGCTGGGTCAACCCCGAAACAGATGGTTCTGTCATTCGGTTTATCATCTTTGATCTCAAAAAAGGAAGCACACTTCATATTGGCTCCATCCCAACCGCACCAAGCTTATTGAAAGGTGCACAGGTCATTGCTACCCCTGAAGGATTTGTATTCCTATGTTTTGAAAATCGTCCGAGCAACACCTATGCTATCTTTTACCAAATCACCAACAAAGGAAAATGTACAAGATTTGGGCAGATTCCATTAACGTATACTGTCGATTTTCAGACTCGACACTTTTTCCCTATGTATGCACTCCGCTTTATCAATGGTCATATTGAACTCTACGTTTTGGGTAGAAATGCACCAAAACTGCACGTTCATCAGCTAAAATTCACGGGAGAGTTTAACGAAAACGCATATGCCATACCTACAGCAGAAGGACTTCTGCAAGGGGAAACGATCTTTGTCTCCACAAAGGGAGGGGCTGTATGCTCATTGAGTGCACGCGGAACAGATACCATTCTTGAACCTCCCAAAGGGTTTCCTGGTCGTTTCTTTTCGACAGACACTCACAAAGAGAATCTTATTGCAGGATGGCTTGCTGCTGGAGAACAAGGGATCCCACCACAAAAGGGTGTCTTTGCTTCTGGTTTTGAAGATAATGCCAGCACAATTCGATTTCACAACCGAGAAACGGTTCAATCCTGCTGTATTATTCACGATGGAACAAACATATGGTTGGCATATACCATTGCACCATCATTTGAAGCTACAGAAGTTTGGGTTTCTCAAGCCAATGGTACGGCACAATACAATATTCCTATGGAGGATATTGAGGATGAAATCGATACCATTCTTCTCAAGAAAAGCAATGGAAAAGCCTATCTGATTTTGTCTTTGATCAACGGAACCTTACAAGTCTTCCAACTATCATCACAGAAAGCCATCGCACTGGGAACAGTCTCACAATTTTCCTAGCGAACCCACAACTGCTGCCACGTGTGAATCCCTCCTGAACCATCATATCCATCGATGTATCCTGGGTACACGGTAGGAGAACCATACTGCCGAAGTGGGACAATCTGCATCCACCAACAATTAGAGAGATCGTGTTCATCTCTTTCTGTACTCACTGCGTACAGTCCTCCTTGCGCATATGTAATATCGTGAAGACCAGCAAATCCTCCACATGTAGATGGAGTATTGCCAGAAATATGCACATAATCACCTCCATCTGAAGTATCTCCTATCGGATCGTGATCTTGAGTCCAAATGGTCTGGTGGTCCGGAGTGACCGTATCCCAATTTCCGGACGTTCCAAGCTGTAACCGAAGCTCGTATGTACCTGAATCGGCAAAATAGGTGCGTTCTCCCAAAATAGAAAAACTATCGTAGTCACTTGCACCTGCTGCTAGCCAATCCTCTGTTTCCCAAAATGTTGGATACAGACTGCCAAAAAGTCGAGTCCATCCACCACCATCAGTAGTCATATCACACCAACCTGCAAAAATATCTTGCCCATCTTGGTTTGGGTCAAGCCAATACAGCCCATTTCCATCATCGGATCCATCATCCAAAATTTCTTTGCATGACGTTCCTGGACAAGTATTTGCAGAACCAAGTGCACCATTATCAATTACAGCATCACAATCCTCATCAATACCATCACATGTCTCACGGGCAGTAGGATACACAGCCATGTTGTTATCATCACAATCACCACCCTCAAATTCATATCCTTCCGGTTTTTCACAAGACTCTATTGTGACCGTATCATCTCCAAAACCATCTCGATCAAAATCATAGTACCATGTCATCGACCCTTGTACATCTTCATCTTCCGTATCGATCAAGCCATCGCAATCATTATCTATCAGATCACAGTATTCAAGTGCACCTGGATATATCAATGCA
>NYTD01000019.1 GCA_002683315.1 Deltaproteobacteria bacterium
AGAGATCAAACCAGACCAAGCCAAAACCTGTGCCCATCTACTTAAATCGTGGTTTTGTGTCCCTCAGTCGGTGATATTGATGGCGATAAGATAGGGGTTCGACAACACAGTGCCTTTGGCTTGTGGCGTCTGCAGTTTTTGTTTATGGAAGTCATTCCTTTGAGCGAACGCCTTCCATATGGTGAAAAGATCGTATAACAAGGATGTTGAACATTGAGACCATCGCGCATACGTTATGACTATGCATAACCCCAACAACCGGAGTGATTCATGATTGAATTCTCTCATATCGATATCGTTCATGAAGAGAAGGTATTGATTGCCTACCTAAACCGACCCAAAAAAGCCAATGCGCTCAATCGAGGATTATGGTTTGAAATCGAAAAACTTGCCAATTGGGTTAATGAAAGCCCCGATATTCGGGTTCTTATTCTGGCGGGGAACGGAAATCATTTCACGTCGGGTATCGATTTTTCTCTCATCCAAGAGATGTCTTCGCAATTCCAAAAGAAACCCCAAGGCATCAGACAAGAGTGGCTCTATCGTGAAATCCGCAAGCTACAAGATGCTTTTTCCGCCCTTGAGACTTGCTCCAAACCCGTCCTTGCAGCCATTCATGGTTCTTGTATTGGTGGTGGTGTCGATCTAATTTCAGCATGTGATATGCGATATTCGACAGAGGATGCTCGTTTTTGTGTCAAAGAGATTGATCTTGCCATTGTCGCCGATATAGGAACCATCCAACGTCTTCCCACCATTATTGGTGAAGGTATGGCCCGAGAGCTTACCCTAACTGCGAGACCATTTTCTGGTCAAGAAGCAAAAGAGATGAAGCTTGTGAATCGTACCTATCCATCCAAAGAAGAGATGATGGATGAGGTGAAAAAGATAGCCCAGTGCATTGCCGAAAAGTCACCAATTTCTGTCCGAAATACCAAAAGAACCTTTGTCTATGGTCGAGATCACAGTGTGCAAGAAGGTTTGGAACAGGTGGCACGCCTCAATGCCGGAATCCTATTTTCAGCAGATTCCATCGAAGCCATGACATCGATGATGCAAAAGAAGAAACCTTCATTTTTGGATAGCTAGGTATGAAAACAAAAATCACAAAATTATTTGATATTCAATACCCCATTATTCAAGGCGGGATGCACTATGTTGGATTGGCAGAATTAGCATCTGCGGTATCCAACGCCGGAGGATTGGGGATGATTACCGCCCTAACCCTCAAGACACCACAGCGTCTTCGCGAAGAAATCGAACGATGTCAGAGCATGACAGACAAGCCTTTCGGTGTCAATCTTACCTTTTTACCACAGCTGAAGGCGCCTGACTATCCCGCATACATACAGGCGATTATCGATGGTGGCATTACCATTGTGGAAACCGCGGGTCGTAACCCACAACCGTACATGCCATTGTTAAAAGAAGCCGGAATTCGAGTCATTCATAAGTGTACCTCAGTACGCCATGCGCTTAAGGCCGAGAAAATAGGATGTGATGCCGTATCGGTCGATGGTTTTGAGTGTGGTGGGCATCCAGGAGAAGATGACATCCCCAATATGATTTTGCTGCCCAGAGCAGCCGACGAACTCAGCATTCCCTTTGTTTCCTCTGGTGGAATGGCAGATGGACGAAGTCTTGTCGCGTCTCTTTCGATGGGTGCCGAAGGTATGAATATGGGGACTCGATTTATCGCCACCCAAGAAGCACCGGTGCATGAAAACGTAAAAAAAGCGATTTTGAACGCAACAGAGCTCGATACGCGACTTATCATGCGACCCCTTCGAAATACAGAAAGAGTTCTCCATAACAAAGCAGTAGAGAGAGTATTAGAAAAAGAGCGCACCCTCGGTTCATCATTACAGATCACAGACATCCTTGATGAGGTGGCGGGTGTATATCCAAAAGTAATGCAAGAGGGAGAGATGGATGCAGGAGCATGGTCTTGTGGGATGGTAGCCGGACTCATTCACGATATACCCACATGCAAAGAATTGATCGATCGAATCATGGCGGAGGCAACAAGCATTATCCATGAACGGCTACATGGAATGCTGACATAAGATCACAATGCTGTCAATGCATGTAGAATAAATCGTATTTTTGCAAGAATNNCGAGCGNTTTCTCTGTACAAAAGTGCAGAGAAANCGGATGAGATACCTTANTGTGGGAAAANAGTTTGTTGTGAACGGTGGTTACAACAAAGAGTTTTGGTCTTTACTCTATTCTTTCAACAACAGTATGGAGCTTAGAATTTCGATGCCAGAGTCTGCATCAGAATACAATATTCCGTCTTCGCCCACGGTGGCAGAACCAACATCCAGCCATTTTCTGTCAGTATATGAGCTATTCAAGATTTTGACGGTTGATCCGACGGGCAGATCAAGATTTTTGACCTGAAAGCTCCAACTTGGATAGACATCTGCATCAAATGATCCCAAATACCACATGCCAACGATATTGTCTGGATTTAGACCGTTGATGGGAAGACCAATCTCTTTTGGATCTACGGGAACCGCTGAAATGAAGTCGTCTCCGCCCATGTATGGGGTGAATCCGTCGGCAACGACATCGATTTCCAATCCGTTACCTGCATCAAAAACTCCGTCTACAACATCTGATGTTGATTCGAACTCAGGAACCATAACAGGCTGTTCTAAGACAACATTTTCTTCTTCGATGGTGACAAAACCCAGTGGTGTTGCATGATTATCATGCCCAAACGGGACCACTTTGAAGGAATAAATGCCGGGTGAAAGGGTGCCTTCTGGATAACAAAATCCATTTTCGCCCCAAGATGCCATTGTGCAGCCGTTGTTGCACATATGAATTCTTGTGTTGCTGCCATCACCGACGCTTCCATCAGGGTATTCTATGACCCCTTCAAAACGAACACCAACAGCATCTTCTGAGGAAATACAAGAATCGACTTCTGTGATGGGTTCTTCTACGGGAGTCTCTTCAACGATTTCGTTTGATGTTACTGGATCGTCAATCACATCTGCGGTTTGTGTAGAACAGCCAATAAAAAGACTGAGAGAAAATAGTTTCATAGTGCTCTCCAGATATGAGATATTATAATTTGTTCAAGTGAATACAGTTAACTAGTATACATCTCGTTGGTAACGATTGCTAGACTCAAGTCCGTTTATCCACATTGCACCGTTTTCGCCATTCGCTTCTGCAATTTTTTGCAAGGTTTTGTGAACATCAACGGCCATGCGACTCGCATCACCACACACATAAAAATATGCGCCTCGCTGGTACCAATCCCATATTTCTTTACGTCTTTCCCATATTTTGTGTTGGACGTATACCTTTTCTTCTTGATCACGTGACCACGCCAAATCAAGACGGTTTAAGGTACCATTACCCATAGCCTTTTCAATTTCTTCCTTGTAGAGATAGTCTTTTTGTTCGTGCTGGTGACCAAAAAATAGCCATGTTTCTCCACCGAACATAAGCATCTCTTTTTCTTGAAGAAAAGCGATAAACGGAGCAATGCCCGTTCCAGGTCCAATCATGATCACCGGAGCAGGTTCTTTGGGCAGTCTGAATCGAGGATTGCTGTGTAAATATACCGGTATTGGTGAACGATCATCGATTCGATCGGCAAACCATGTAGAAGCAACACCCTCAACCGAGCGATCGTGTCTTTGATAGCGAATGGTCTCAATACAAAAATGTACAGATTTTGGATATTTATTGGGGCTGGACGCAATAGAATATAGTCTTGGCTTTATCCTTTGTAGCATGGACGCGAAATTTTCTGCTGGTATTGATATGGATACTTGCTTTAGCACATCCAACATGTGGTGGGATGCAAGGTACTGTTCCAAAGATTTTGATTCACCGTTGAGAAGTGTTTGTATCGCGTGATTGGATTGTGATAAGAATTGCAGAAAGTCGACACTGACATGCTGAAGGCAAGCTTTTTTACGCAAAACTTCTTTTAGTGGTACCGTCTCACCTTGCCATGATACATTCTCTTGGCCGGTGCACTGAATTTGGTTCAAAATAGCCTGAACTTCTTCAATATTATTTTGCGGATACACACCAATACAGTCTCCGGAAACATATGAGATTTCCGTATTGGAAAGATCGATTTCGTAATGCATGGTTTCTTTGTTGGATCCGGGCTTTGACAAAATCTTCTTGACCAGCATGGTTCCAGCAGCGGGATTGTCACGACTGAATGTTTTCTCTGGTTCTTTCTCCTTTGTAGGAGGAGGTGCAGCGGTTTCGGTGGATGCTGAGGGAGCGATGTTGAGAATGGCGCGGACATTCTCGTCATTTTCTTTGAGATACTTCAGCACAGAGGTTTTGAACTGAGCAAATGGGACCTCAAAATTTACATCACAATCAATTCTTGGTACGATCCGTGTGGCTCCATTCTTTTCCATATGGGAATCAAAATCTTTTCCACACTGTGCAAAATAGGGATACGTAGAATCTCCAAGTCCACAAACGCCATACAGTACATTTTTTAGATCGGGCTCATCCATATCAAGATGATCCATAAGATCAATGGCATTTTCGGGAGGATCTCCATTTCCATGTGTGCTAGAAATGATGAAAACAAGAGGCAGGGTGCTCAGATCTTCACATGTGAAATCGTATAAGTCAATGGCTTTGGCTGGTATGCCATAACTGGTGATTGCTTTTGCCAAAGAAAAAGAACACTCTTCGGCAGTTCCGGTTTCAGTGCCATACAAAACGGGTATATATTCAGTCATTAGGCTTTCCTTATTGAGGTTTTCCTTATTGAGATATCTCTTTATATTGACATTGATAATCAAAATCACAAAAAACTATAAATAATTTAACTTGCATCAAACTTATTGAGCCAAAATATACGTATACGTCGATACGGTAGGGGATCGATTTTGATGTGAAAATCATAAAGCTCTATGTTGAGATCAAATAGGGGTTGAAGTATAACAATACACTTGTTAATCATCTTTTTTCTGACAACTTCTACAAGAAAGGACATATGAAAACCAAGATCTTTATCATATTGTTGGTTACATTTGGGTTCTTGATTTGGGTGTTACGCGATATAGATACGCATGAAGCGATGCTTGCGCTAAAAAATACGAATCCGATCTGGGTTTGTATGATGTTTTTCGGTCATCTGTGCTCACATCTTTTGCGATCTGCTCGGTTATGGATTCTGCTCGAATACAAAACATCCTATCGACGAGTTTTTTCGATCAATACGATTGGGTTTTTGGCGATTAATGTCATGCCGATGAGACTTGGAGAGGCGGTTCGACCATATTTGTTTTCAGAGAGAGAGGCCATACCATTTGGAGAAGGGCTTGCTGCGATATTTATGGAGCGCTTACTGGATGTTCTTATGCTGTTGCTTATGCTCATGGTGATGGGTTTTGTTATTTCATTGCCGGAACAAGGATTGGAAATTGCAGGGATTGATGTTGTTCAAGCAGGGCAAGCCGCAGCGGGAGGAATTGTTATTGTTGGTGTTCTGGCCATTCTTGCTCTGATCTTTGTGGGACCCTTCATCCTCTCTTGGCTTGCTCGGTTTCAAATTTTGGAGCCGCTAATCAATATGGCAAATAAATTCCGATCCGCATTGATCACATTGTTTTCAAAACCATTACGCGCAGGTGGATTGGTACTCTTGAGCATGGTGGTTTGGTTGATCACAATATCTTCTGTTATGATGGCGTTATGGTCTTTTGAAGGACTCCCACATGGTTTTGATGCTGCATGGTCTTGTTGGACCGTAACGTTGGCTGGAATGACTGCGATTCCTACGCCAGGTTTTTTTGGTGTGTATGAGCTATGTTGTTCCAAAGTACTTTCCCTTTGGGGAATCGGGCAAACCCTTTCCACGACCTTTGCTCTTTTTCTTCATCTAGGGCAGTTAATGTTTATTACAGTGTTGGGATCAGGGTTTATGATTGCAGAAGGCCTTTCTTTGAGAGCACTGCGTGTACCAACCAAAGAATAATGGTGCGTGGCACAAAATCCCGAATACAATTTAATCGTTATCTCCTGCTGCTTCTGCTGGGATTTGCATAGAAAGAATCATTGCAAGGTTCACTTTTAGTGTGGTTGTAACATTTCGAAGAGAGTAATAAAATGCCAAAACAACCTCTTTTCGATCCTGTAATGATTCCTCCAGTGATCCCTCAAGCTGTTCCGATAAAAGCAATGTTTGATCGATGTCCGACAGCAGTTTTTGGCCAATATCTTCGTGCCCCAAATCGGTCAAAATATCGTCTAGACCAATGCCCTCTCCACCCGTAAAGAGCAATCGAAAAGCCGTAATGTTTTCTATGATGTGACTTAGAGAACGTTCACTAAGTCTTCCTTCAAGATCATCAAGACATAGATCTTGTGTACAGTCTTTGATTCCCAAAGGTTGTGCGAGCTTTTTGTCTTTGGTCATCTTTTCTAGGTAAAACAAAGCATCATAGATGGCGTTTAGGGCTTCTTGTGAAGTCGAATACGGAGAATCCTTATTTTGCATGGACAACATCCCAGCAAAGTCTCCTCCCTCTGGAGACCAACTGGAAATGATTGTATCTGTTTGGATATTCAGCTGATCGATCAATTCTTGTGCGAATCCAATCTTTTTTTGTGTACGAATTTCTGCTTCGATTGATTCCCAGATACCATCGCTCACAAGAGGATCAGACTGTGGACATTCGGAAATATCTGAGAAGAATAGTACTTCCAGTGCATCCAGACCATACGAATACACTTGCTGATTGTCAAAGAAGTCTTCCTCTTTCCAACTTTCTTCCACCAGATGATGGAAAACGATACACCCGTCGGTAGTGGGCCAAGAGTATATGTCATCACGTTGATCCATTCCGCCTACAACCGTTAGTGAACTGCCGATTGGACCGATTTGCATCATTTCAATATGCTGCCATTTCTGCATCACTGTTGTCCATGTTTCCTGTGCATTGTCCAGATCTTCACTTGTGCTCGCACCTTGTACTTGTTCTTGGAGGTTTGTAATCTCTGCTTGAAAGCTCTCTAAGGAAGGGAGTACAATGTCATGTCCGACTGTCTTCAAGTATTCGGGGACAAGAGGAGAAATATGATTATTGACAGTACTTTCGTTTGTACAGGCTTGTCCATATAAAATGATACAGCTCGAGAGCGAGAGCAAAAAAGCGTATGATCTGGGTTGGAAAATAGAGGAGGACATTGTTTCTCATCGCAAAAGTAGAAGTAAGGGTCTAAGGTCAATAGCATGATTGAATTATGGTCGATTATCGATATAAAGTCATCTGTGATTGCCTATAATCGTAGGTTATGATATCATATTGATTGTGTTTCTCAAAAATAAAGGGTGATGTATGTTTATTTTGCTTCCGCTATTACTTACAACGGGTTGTAAAGACAATACAATTTGTGAAGCAGGTTCCACTCAGCTTTGTCTGTGTTCTTCAGATTTGTATGGAGTACAAGTTTGTGACATAGATGG
>NYTD01000020.1 GCA_002683315.1 Deltaproteobacteria bacterium
GCTGCGACTGTGAAGGCTGTGCTACGCGCGACCTCCTCTTCGGCGAAGGAAAATGGCCGCACCAGAAAAGAGCATAATCCACAACAAAAATGCGGGAGCACCGGCAAGAGATATATTCTTCTTTTCGATAATGGTGCGACTTGCACCATCGTTTAGTGTGGGTTCTTCTGGGGAGAAGAATAGTTGTCCATCATAATGGTCTGCAAGCGCCTGCATGTATTTTTTTTCTGGAATAATATCCATAAACTCTGGCTCACGGGCTGTTACTGCAAAGACACTCTTGGCTGAATCTCCACTATATTTAGCATGAACATAGTATGTTCCCTGCTCAACAGGAACAAAAGGCATATCATATACGCCCAACTCTCCTGTTTCATGAGCAAATGGTATTTTTTTCCCACTGGGAGAGATGATCTCTCCAGTCACTTTTGCTCCCTTTTTCGGCTGATATCGAACATCGCGAACACGAAGAGATATCGTAAATTCTTCGTTCACCTTGGTATTCTCTTTTGAAGGTATCACCACAACTTTTCGATCTTCGGGATCCCCCACAAGCCACTGCAAGCTATTTTTCCAAAAACGTAAATATGCCTGATTCCCTGAACCTTCCACAGCTTCTGAGAAGGACCAACGCCAAGAACTATCCACGGAAAGACTCATCACTCTCCCTTGACCTGCTTCCCGTACCGCTAAAATAGGCATTGGTCTGCCATTCACTGTTTCGGTTGGATGAGAGAGAAGAGCTGCTCCACCTGGAACCAATCCTTGATTTTTATTGTATCCATCCATTTTGGAAAGATTGGCCCAAATACGTTCATTGTCTCCAGAGATGGAACTGATCTGTGTAATAGGATGGAACAAGCCAGCTTTGGTTAGCGATGGCGTAAAACGATCATCCGAAGACAACACACCTGATACACCAAGCTGAATCGGAAGAATTTCTTCAATTGGTGTTCCTGCATATTCACCAAAATCAAAACTTCGATCTCCACCTATCATCACAAATCCGTGACCTTCACGAACATAATCAGCTATATTGCCCAACAAATTCTCAGCACGAAACCCAAAATATGGGGCATAATCAAAATTTTGAAAGATAACAACATCAAAATTTTCAAGCTCATCAGAGAAGAGTTGTTCATAGGGAAAGGCTATCAGTGAAAGTTCATCTCCAGACCATCCCGCATCCATATCCTCATTGGTTCGTAGAATGAAGAAACTCACCAAATCTACACTCAAATCTTGCTTGAGAAACAAACGTAAAAACTTTTGATCATAGCTTGGACTTCCACAAACCTGCAAAACACGATACTGACTTCGAACGACACGCAAAACGACAGGATAACGATTGTTTTGCGGTGCCGCATCTGTTGCAGCCACAGGTATTCGAACCTCCCATGCAAAGCGGCCAGCCTCTTGTGGTTTGACTGTAAACTCTACAAATCCGACTCCATCTGCATCAAGCTCTACTTTTTTTCTTTGTGGTATTTTGAGATTTTTTCCTAATTTGGTCGGCATTCTGGTCTGTACTACTTTGTCATCTTTATACAAAGCGACATTCAATGTTTCCCCAGGTGCTCCTTGTACCTTGGCTTTGATAACAAAAGGACTTCTGGTATACGCAAAACCTCCTGATGCAACATCTACAACAGCTGCATCATAGATCTCTCCAGGTATTGCTACCTGATAAATATTGAGAGGAGCATTGAGATTGGGCAGCAAACTTTTAAGTTTTTCTTGATCATTATCCAATACTTGCGAAAAAGACCCTCTGTCGATTCCATCTGTAATCATGACAATTCCTCGTAAATCTTGACCAAGATATCGATCTTGAACCGAGTACAAAGAAGACATGATGTCCGTGCCCTTCCCCATAAATTCTTGTGGCAATCCAGTGNTGGATNTTGGTGTTAAACGCGAAGATTTCAATCGGTCCATCTATTTTTTTTCGAATATCTTCAAAGAANTTCAGTGCNGTTTGTGANCGAGGCACACCTTGATCNCGAATNGACATCGACAAACTATCATCAATNAGNANNACGGCTCGTGATTGTTCTTCTTTTTCTACTTTNGAAGAAAGTATTGGATCNGAAAGAACGAACAAAAGACCAACTGCAGCCAATATCCANCAAAGCATTTCCCAACCCAAAAATCGNCTCTTTTGATTTTTTCGTGGCAACAGCAATAGCAACATCACCATACAAAGTACGAACGTACCCAGTATTACAGTTGGACTTCCCGTAATGTTCAGGTCCCCTTCTAATGTTCCTGAAAACCAAAAATTCATTCATTCCTCTCTAGAAAATCAAAAGTCCATTTCATCAAGTCGGCCATCCTCTATCAACTCTTTGACATGAGCTTGGTCGTGCTTGTAATTGGATGTAAGAGCATACATAATCATATTTATTGCGAGTTTTACAGCCTCTCTTCTTTGGAATTCTCCATCGGGAATGACTGTATATCTATCTCGACCATCTTCATATCGATCCAATGCTCCAGACAGATCATTATGAAAAAGCATCATTGGTGTTACTTTACCCACATCGACGCCCTCAATAAAATCAATACTATCCAGTCTGCCTAAAGGTCTATCTAATAGAAAAAAACTTCGGTACAGAGCATGATCTGCACGAAGTGGTGCAATGGGTTTCATGGGAAAGATCCTTCGGATCAATCGACGTACTGATTGAGAAAAAGGACTGTTGCGATCTCCAGAAGTGTCATCAAATAAGATAAAACCACCATATGTCAAAAATCGCTGTAGCATATCAATTGATCTTTTGGACAGCGGTTCAAAACCATCGGTTCCAATCATCACACAAAATGGATGTTCAAAAAGCTGGGGATCATCGGGAGCAAATGGAAACGATTTCCCATCTGTTTCAATACTTGTGCTCTGAACAAGTTCATAAAGAGCATGATTCCATGCTCGTGGTCGAGACACTGTTCCCATTGGAAGCATGAGTTCCCCCACATCAAAACGACTTTGGGCTCCCAAAGACCACCCCACACGAGGCAATAAAGAAGCCAACAGAATATGCATCATCGATCTACGATTGATCATCATCCACCTCCTTTGTTAAGAAAAAAGACAAAAGGGCCTGAAAAATCAACAGCGCAAGTCCAGCCCAAAGAAACCACTTTAATAGAGGCCTCTTTTGAATAAACTGATCTGGTTGAATCTGAGCCGCGACCTCCACGAGTGGATGTAATACACGAACGTCACTCTCACTCGCAATATGATTCACTACTACCTGAGCCAGTGGTGGTGCACCATGAATACGAAGAACATATGCTCCTGCATACCGTGGTTGGAATCGGACTTTCTCTCCTTCTTTTTGCAAACCAATGGTACCCTTTAGCCCCTCTAAGACAAGCTCTCCAGGTATATCTAAAAGCTTTATGCTCATGTCTTGATCGACTTCTCCCGATACTCGCTTTCCTCCCAATGAAGAATCTCCCCCCAAATACCGAACACTTCTTTGCACCCAAGGCATAAATATTGATTGAAACGGGAAATTACTCCACGCATAATCTACGGGTCCCAGAAGTAATAAAACACGCCCTTTACCAATCTTTCTTTCTAGTAAAACAGGTGCACCATTTTCCAGAGAAAGAAGGATCTTTGCATCTTTGGATATTTTTTCTACCCCAAAAAGAGTACGCCACCGAACACCAGAGAATTCTTGAGCACCACCACGCTGAAACGGAGAAAACAATTCATGTGTCAGATCCGGAATCGCCATAGGCCTACCTTCTTCTCCTCTTTGAGCAAATGTTTGAATCGATTTGAGACGAGCCGGAAGCAAAGCTCCCAAAGAAGAATTGTACCGTGCTGAGGAAACATTCCCCCCCAATGAAATCAATACCCCTCCACCATCACGAACAAAGTTCATGAGAATAGAGGCCATCGGAGCTGGCTCCATAACATTGGCCAAAAAAATCACTTTATGAACATCTTCTTGTAGTTTTTGGAACCCTCCTGGATTCACAACATCGGGAAGCGTTTCGTTTTGACTTCCAAATGGAGCCAATGCACGTTCTAAAAAATAAACCTCTGACTCACTTGCCGTTGCACCAGGCTCTCCATCAACAACCAATACACGGGAGGCACCTATCCGAGGCAAATGAAAATAAAAATCATTGTCCTCCGCCAACGTATCATCTTCTACAACAATTGATGCTACTCCTCCCTCTGTGATACGAGGAACCGTGATAAAGTTTTCCGCTTTTTTACCGGCCTTTACTTGTACAAAATTTCGGATTTCAGTACCATCTGGCAGACGCGTTGTACACATAACCTCTCGATCGGTAGGACCGTAATTCATCACCTGATATCGAACGATCCCTCCTTCTACACCAGTGCGATACTCTGCAGACAGAATACTGATATTCTCTGGTTCTTCTGCACGCACAATAACAGGAATGAAGGATGCCTTTTGCTCCATCAGCAAACGAATCTCTTCTCCTAGATTCGCTGTGCTCTGTCCTGCCTCATCGGTCAAAACATATATTGTTCCCCCCTCACCTTCCAGTGCACGACGGGCTGTTCTAATCCCACCAAGCAGATCTGTTTTGGACACACCACTTTGTATATCCATTACAGAACTCATTGCATTGGATGTAGTTCTCGTCCATTCTCCCCTTTTTTCAGCCTCTCCACCCGCAGAAACGATCAAAAAAGACGAACCTTCCGGAGCATCTTGAATCAGTTCGTAGGCTTTTGATTTTGCATGTTCAAAAGCTGTTTGTAATGATGGTTGAAGTGGATCCATCATTTTATGATTCATAGAAAGAGAGTTATCCAAAACGACAACAAATCGCTGAGGCGCTTGACTCGCATTTGCTATTTCAAACCACCGAATCTCTGGTCTTGTCGCGGCCAAAACCAAGGCCAATAGAGCCAAAAAACGTAGGAGTAGCAACAACCAATCAGACAAGCGTCGATGTCTACGCTTAACTCTCTTTAAGCGAGAGATAAGCATCATCGCACCAAATGGAACAGTGTTACGAGGTGTCCGCTGGATGAGATGAGCCAAAATCGGAAGAAGAAGCAATCCACCCAGCCATAAAGCCAATGGATTTGACCAGAATAATTCCATTATCTCTTACCTTTCATCATATGAATAAAAGCCGGCTCCAAACTTTTTTCAAGAGGTACAGGAATATACAATGCTCGACTTTGACCACACCAATCTTGAAGCTCAGAACGATATTCTTCCACAATTGTAATAAAATCATCACGACAAGTTTTTGGGTCCAGTGCTACAGGAGAAGAATATTCCGAAGACACATACTTCCCTACATCGGAAAAAGAAAAATCATATTCTTGTTGCGAAAAGAGATGAACAACACGTAGATCTAATTTCTGTGCTGCCAATGTACACAATGCAGGTCCCCACTTTGAAGGTTCTTCCATACAATCGCTCATGAGAAAGACCATGCTTCTTCTCGGAACTCGTTCATTCAAAAATGACAAAGCATCTTTAATATTTGCTTTCTTTGAAGGCTTGATCGAAGAGATCAAATTCAACATGTGTATCAATTGATTTTTATGACTTTTCGGCGTTAGCCAGTGTACATCATGCCCTTCACCTCCCATTATCAATAAACCTATTTTTTCTCCTCTTCTTTGAGATATCATAGCAAGAGAGGCAATAAGAATGGATGCTCGGCCAAAATGCGATTGCTCCCAATCCGGATAGGATTGAAATCCCAATGCCATATCGGCACTGGCATCCAAAACAAAAACAATAGATAATTCTGTATCTGCTTGCTGTCTACGAACCAATAATCGTTCCGTACGAGCAAAAACACGCCAATCTATGTCGCGTACAGGATCTCCAGGAGAATACTCTTTATGTTCAGCAAACTCAATACTTCTGGCTATCTTTGGTGAACGATGTGCACCAAATCGATAACCCCAAACAAGAGCACGTGCATGAAGTTGCAAATGAACTGCTCGAGCTACAATCTCCGGATCCCATATCTTTTGCACTAGGAAACCGTCCTTATGAGTATGTCAACGAGGTCTTGTGATGAAACCCCTTCTGCTTCTGCACGAAAGTTTCGAACCATTCTATGCTGTAGAACAGCTCTTGCTACTGCCGCAACATCTTTCTTATCTGCATTGGGTCGACCATCCAATCCCGCAAGAACACGAGCACCTATCGACAAATATTGCGAAGCACGAGGACCTGCTCCAAAATGCACATATTGATTGATCTCGGCCAAACCATTAGAGCCCGGCCTTGATCCCCGAGCCAAACGCACAGCATAACGATAGGTATCTTGATCCATCATAATACTTCTCAAGGCTTTTTGATATCCAAGTAATTTCTGCTTTGTAAGAACCGATGAAATCTGTACTTGTTGTTGTTGTGTTGTTCGACGAACAATCTCAATCTCCTCTTCCTCTGTGGGATAATCCACAAAAATCGAAAACATAAATCGATCCAATTGCGCTTCCGGAAGAGGGTATGTCCCTTCTTGCTCTATCGGGTTTTGTGTAGCAAAAACAGTAAATGGAGGTTCTATATGATATGTCTCCCCTCCCGCAGAGACTTCCTTCTCTTGCATCGCTTGTAGTAATGCCGCTTGTGTCTTGGGTGGTGTTCGATTGATCTCATCCGCGAGCATCATATTGCAAAATACAGGCCCTTTGACAAAACGCAAACTTCTCGTTCCTGTCTGCTTGTCTTCTTCTAGTACATCTGCACCAGTAATATCTGCTGGTAAAAGATCTGGAGTAAATTGGACTCGACCAAAATCAAGCCCCATGGTTTTCGATACTGTATTTACCAAAAGCGTCTTGGCAAGACCTGGAACACCAATAAACAAGCAGTGTCCTCCACCAAATAATGAAATGAGCATTTCATCTATCACCCTGCTTTGTCCAACAACAACACGATGAATCTCTTGTAATAGCTGCTCTTTTATTTTTGGCAGGTCTGTAAGATCCACCTCAGGTTCTATACTCATAAATAACTCCAAAATATAAACGTGTCTTATTAACGTGCAAAAGTACTGGCGCCACCAGTCTGAAGGATTTCTAAGAAACTTTGATGTCTCTGCTGTTGTTCTTGATCTTGGGTTTGGCTATACAACTCTACCAAAGCTTGTTGAATACGTAGATCAAATGGGTTGATATCATGAGCCGTCTCCCAATGCGCTATCGATTTTTTGATAAAACCTCGCTTTTGTTGAATTTCACCAAGAAACATCTGAATCTCAAGAAATTCAGGATACAGCTTCTCTCCTTTGTGTGCAAGACGAAGTGCATTGGCCTCATTATTAAGCTTCAGTTGACACTGTGCTTTTCGGTGTAGAAGAGTCGGAGAAGGATTTCCGTCTTCATCAACAACCTTTTCAAACTCAATCATTGCCGCCTTTGGCCTATTGGCATTAAGAAGAAGCTCTCCAACACGCATGAATTTTTTTAAATCTTCCCGTTCAGCAAGAACCGGATCGGAGGCAAAATCTCCACCATCACCATCCAAAGCAGGGGGCGCGGCTTTTATTTTATCTTTGATAAGTGGTTGTTTCTTCAAGAATTCTTTCCAACCCGTTCGAAAATCTTCAAATGAGGAGTACCCCGCTAGATCCGCCATAACAAACATCGAATCTTCTTCTTGTTGAACTCGGCTAAGCAATAGTGGAAACGAATCAAGACCACGCTTTTCGCGAAGAAATTGGACCATACTTGACACCTGTGCATATGCCAAAGAAGCCTCTTCACTTGAATCCAGATATGCCATGGAATAGCGAAATTTTTCAAAAGGAACAAACGAATCATCTTGTATCGCTTTTGCAAGAAGACTTTGCTGTAGGGAAGACAAGTAACTTTGCGTACCGCCTCGCCAAACTCCTTCGAAATACTTTGCCAGCCCCTCTTGTAGCCAAACTGGAGCACGATCATCAGTGAGATATGAAACAACCAAATGGATATATTCATGCGCAGCAGTATCCTTCCAGCCATAGCCTCCCGCACTCGCTCGCGGAGACGTCAATAGAAGACGACTCCATTTTGAAAGCGCAATAACCCCCGTAGTTCGAACAGCTTCGGGAGGTAAAGAGCTTGCATCGATAAATCGAGCGGCTGTAGGGAAAATATCCATAACCAGTGTGTGCTCAGGAACGCCTCCAAAGATCTTTTTGTATTCATCCCTTGAACGAGCCAATGTCTCATATGCCTCGTGTGCCAAGATTTCTTCAACACCGTTGGCGTGACGTATGGATATTCCATCTTTCTCATACTTCAACAACCCCTGACTTGCTGCAATCGTTTTTCGAAAGGGTGTTCGACTGTCTTCTGCATCTTCTTTTGGATACTCAAGTGTATCCAACACGCGCTCAAGCTCTGCATACCGTCCCTCAAAATACAAAACATCTCGATGAAACTCTAGGAATTCTTTATCTGTACGACCCAAAAGACTGTCTCTTATGTCTTTCGCACATGTCAGGTCGCTTTTCTGAAGACACTCATTCCCATCTGCTATCCCTTGTGCAAAACCAACAGAACTCCAAAACACATCAGATTTCACACATTCTAACGAATTGTATCAACATTGAAAAACCATTTATGTGTTTTTATTTAT
>NYTD01000021.1 GCA_002683315.1 Deltaproteobacteria bacterium
ATATCTTAAAACATGTTTGAATGCCATGATTCTGCGTTTACCACATCAACAACGTATTTCGATTCTTGAACAGATCGGTAAAAATGTGTTGGTGGATATTTTTACACAAGAAGCGGAAGTCTAAAGAGCATCAAAAGAACACAGCACTTTTGTTATGTATTGCACTTCGTTTTATGAAAAGGTGAAAATAAATATGTCGATGCTTGGATTTGCTTGGAGAGGTATTTTTATTCTTTGGTTATCAAAAGATAATTAAAGACAACATCAAAGAGCCAATCATTATGATGATTTCCTGAACGGTATAAAGGTTCATGACTTGACGTAGAGTTGTCACACATTGTAATCGTGTCGTCTCAATTTGTGAACTTCATGTATACTATTGGTGTACAGTGGGGGGGGATATGAGCTGGACATTTGATTTTGAGCGGGTACCTGATGAGCCTTGGACAAAGTTGCCATTAGAAGAATTAGCAATGAAATATGACACGGTAGAGGAGCATGGTTGGTATGATAACCTCATTCCAACTGTGAATAGACTTATCGAGAATCATAAGCCTGAAGAGCTTATTTTGGATTATTCTGGAGGAACAGGGATTTTGGTTGACCGATTGTTTCGTTCAAAAAGGCCTTCTCCAAATGTTTTGATTGTAGATTCTTCGCCCAAATTTTTACGTCTTGCTCTGGAAAAGAACAAAAACAATGAAAAGGTAGGTTTTCGTTTGATTCGATATCTTCGAGAAAAGCGTCGTCTACAATTTTTAGAAGAAGTTCTTGGGGACTCCTTTTACAACCGAAAGGCAGATGGTTTGGTCTCTACCAATGCAATTCATCTGTATTATCAACTTCCCCAAACCCTACGATCATGGAGAGAAGCACTTCGAATAGGAGCGAAGGTTCATATTCAGTCTGGTAACATTCGAAATCCAGATGCAGATCCTGGTGTTTGGATTATTGATGAAACGGTCGAAGCGATTCATCAAACGGCTATGAAACTGGTGCGAGATCAAGAAGAATATGCGGCTTTGCGTCCTTTATTAGAAAACGCTGCATATATGGAGGCACATGATGCCCTGCGGAAAAAATATTTTCTTCCCGTGCGACCACGTTCTTTTTATACAGAATCTCTATGTGAGGCTGGCTTTGCGCAAGTCGATACATCATACTCATACATTGACGCTCGTGTTGACCAATGGTACGATTTCTTGGTTGTATATCATGAAGGCGTTCTAGGATGGGTCGGAGGAGCACAGAAAATCACCAAGAAAGAAGCATCGTACGATGAGATTGCATTGCGAAAAGCATTAATGTGGAAGTCTATGCAAACTTTGTTTTCCGGAAAAGAGACCTTTCAAACTGTCTGGACCTATCTGAATTTTCGAAATACGGCCTAAGAATCGTCTATTAAGGTACGTCATTTTGAGAAGATAACGAGTTCATCTTTTCTTGCTTCTGAAGTTTTTTTCAAAAGATTTATGTTTTTAGACGTAGAGCAATTAAGCCAAAGGCATCCATAATTTTTTCTCTGGATTACATTCTTTTTCCAGAAGAATTTTGATAAATTCTTCCGCTGTAGAAGAATACCAAAATGGAAGAAACAGGACACTTTGAACAGACATTTTTGAATATAACGGAGGTTCAGAAAAGGTGATATTACCGTGTTGTATTTCCATAAGAAGTCCTTTCAACATAGAATATAGTTTTTATCATCAATATTAAGCGTCCATGTCAATGGAGCTTTTTGATTATCACAGATGGAACAATAGACAGTTTGAACGGTCATAAAGATTCGCTTCTTCAGTTCTATTTTGCGTTAGCATTTAGCGAATTGCACCGTGAAACCATTCGTTTCCGTGTTGTATCGCTCGACTACGTAATACAGACAATCGTTTTAAAAGATCTGGAGCGAGATCATCTCGTTTGAGCAATGCCTCAAACGGTTTGATGGCTGTCGCTCCTTTACAGCGAATGCGCGGTAAAAAGAGGGTTTGGAATAGATGAGATGTTGCGATTGGGCCATCTGGAATACCCCAAAGTGATGCAATCGCCAAGAATACTGAGACCTGATCAGAGAGCTGTGGCGTCAGATTAAAATTGCATGGTCCAAGTGTTCTCATCATAGAGAAGAGCTGCTCTCTGCATTTGGGGAAATCTTCCCAAGCATCTACGTGGTCGGTTTTGGGAGGAGTGAAGGATAGAGTTTGCATTTTAGGAAGTAGCTGACTGGAAACTGGAAGAGACTGAATATTGATGTCTGGAATACATACAACGTACGAATGAGATAGGATCTCAAGCTGCTTTGGAGCATGATTTGTATCGAGAACTCCCAACAAAAGGGCATTGGGAGGGGCATGCAATCTCCATGATTCTTCAGGATGAACTGCACCAAGTCGCTCTGGAGAGAAAAACTCTTCCAGAAGATCACGTCGATCGACTTCTTCGCGGTTAAGATCACTACGCGTGTGCAGTGTTGTATACTCCTCATACCAACGTTTATTCTCTTCTTGAGAAAACAGCATCAAGCCATTTTGAGAATACGCCTTTTGGTATAGGAGCGCGATATCTGCAGTTTTACCTTGACCACTGATATCTTCTATCATGATGAAATATGGAGACCAGATGTCGGTGGTTCTATTTCGGTGTGCATGTGCAGCTTGTCTAAAGGCTTTGCTCAGATCACTCAGAGCAAAGATATCTCGTTCTCTGGAGATCTTTCCAAAAAGATGACTTTTCCTTCGGCTTAAGCGCAATGCTTCATAATCAGCATTTGCA
This sequence comes from Deltaproteobacteria bacterium, assembly GCA_002683315.1. Classification (GTDB taxonomy): domain Bacteria; phylum Myxococcota_A; class UBA796; order UBA796; family UBA796. The sequence goes on from NYTD01000021.1 coordinate 2,770, forward strand.
AAGCATGGTCTTATGACTTGCTCCATAAGTTGATGTGCCAATTGTCTTGTTGCACCAAGAAGAACTGGAGTTTGNTTAAGTGATGCGGAAACCAAAGAAAGAAATAAACGATCGACCCAAATGTCTGCAGCGCGTAGTCCNCTCGATCTTGTGGTTTGTCGGATTTTTCGTANCGATGTGTTTGTTTGTGGTGTTGGATCAGGATTGCCTTTTTTTAGGGTTTGTTTCCAACGTAATAGTAGATCATTGGTGAGAGCTCTAGAAAAGTCTGCTTTCGGTGTGTTCGGACCAAATAAGGCTTGAATAGCGACAGCTTCTTCTTGCGGTTTTACCAGTGTCAAAAGCTGTGTAATGGGGTCTGGGTTTCTGTGCCATTGTACCCAGATGTCAGCCAAGTCCGGATTGGGGCGCACATTGTCACCTTCGGCCAACATCATCAGTAAAAAATCTGTACACCTGGTTCGGAATGATTCTGTACTGGATTCTGTCCATGAGATTAGAGTTTTGAGACTATTGGAAAAAGGAGGTGTCGGTCGTGGTAAATGATGTAATTCAAGCAGAGCTTGCAACCGGTGTGGAAGGGGGGTGGGGGCAGATGAGTTCGTTGCTTGTGTGCCAGAAGGATCTGTTTGCGGAGACGCGATATCAAAACGATTTGATTTTTGTGGTACAGGTACTGTTAATGTGGGTAGTAATGGAGGCTGTGTTGGTTTTTCTAAAACGATTCGCCACTGATTCATTAGATTTTCATATGTACTTTGTTCAATGACAACCGAAACAAACTTTGGTTGGACTTCATCGAGAGCCATCACCGCACACTGAAAAGGACCCAGTCCCCATTCTTTTACTTTGGGAGTGCCACCACGAATCGCTTGTTCAATGGCTGCGCCCCCTTTTTTACTACACCACTTCAGGATCTTTTTGGAAATGATGGGAGAACCTTCACTCATAAGCCCAGGAAGAGCCCATGGGTTCCCTTCTTGGGCAGGAAGACCAAACCATTGTTCAAATTTTCTTTTGGCTGCTCTACGAGTGAGCGGAGATGCGATAACGTCACTTTCAAGCAAGAGCTGTTTTTTGATGTGCTCATGCTCTCTTTTTGAATACTCTTCAGAAGATAAGATCTCAGATAGGCGCCATTGATCATTGATGAACTGTGCCATTATGCCCATATCTTCGGTTAATCCATCCGCATGTATAAGCAATGGTGATTCCACGAGGATATCGCTATGTTCACTTTGTATACAGCGTAAAATTGGCGGCATGACTTTGGCATAGGTATGCGTTCCAAGAACTTGTGTGATCAATACAGGGTGCGCACGACCGATATTGAATTTTTTTCGGACCAGTGCATCCAATGTGGTACGCTGCATTGGGTGAGAATTTTGATTACCATCACTCATGGTGATACATCCAAGACGTCAGTTTATATTATAGATTGAAATTAACATATTCACCTCGTCATGATACGAAGACTTTATCGATGAAACAAAATATCCCTTCTCCTCCCAATGTTTTTTTTAGAAGAGTAGATGTGTCGTTCCCTCCATATCGATATGTTCCTGGTCTTCATCCTCATCCCATAAAACATCCTCAAGGTCATATGTACAATGGAGGTTATGAATTTGTGAAGGGAGAGGATTGGTATGATGATGAGCAATTTCTGTATGGTGCGGATTTATTTGATGGGCGTTTTTATTGGGAGTCACATGAAAATTGGGAACATTGCTGGCATCAAGCAAAAGGATCATACAAAATATGTATACAAGGTTTGATTCAGGTTTCGGCGGCAATCCTCAAGCATCACATGGGTTCAGTGAAATCTCGAAACACGCTATTGAAATCGGCATCACAGAAACTTCAATGTGGAGAAGATGTGAATTGGTGCTTTGATGGATTGATTCACGACACGAGAGAATTTTTTGTGGGCGGAGATTGGCCTGTTCTGGGTAGAGAATTCCCCAAAAAATGATAGACGAAATCAATATTTTTGAATAGAAAGGCGACCATGCGCTATCAAAATGTCTACATCGAATCCCTATCCTACGTAATTCCTTCTTTGGAAGTTCGAACAGTTGATATAGAGCACGAATTACGTTCTCTATATGCTCGATTGGGAATGAAGCCGGGTTGGTTACAGGCTGTTACCGGAATCCGCGCGCGACGATTCTGGGAGCCTCATCTACGTCCATCTGATGTTGCGACCCGTGCTGCAGAAAAGGCCCTGGCACAGTCGGGTGTTTCTCGTAGTGAAGTTCAATCCATCGTAAGCTGCTCAGTATGTAAAGATTATATTGAACCCTCTGTTGCAGCTTTTGTACACGGGAATTTAAATCTTTCCACTCGATGTACCAATTACGATATGGGAAATGCATGTTTGGGATTCTTGACGGGGATGATGAATATCGCTGATCAGATTGAGCTAGGAAAGATTGATGTCGGTTTGGTTGTATCTGGAGAAAGTGCGCGAGAGCCGAGTGAAGCTACCATTGCCAGACTAAAAGAACCAAGTGCAGGAATGAAGGAATTCAAGGATAATCTTGCTACATTAACGTTGGGATCTGCTGGGGTCGCCATGGTGTTGGTGTCTAAAAAAAGAGCCAAGAAGGGACACCGGATTCTGGGAGGAATTGCACGAGCTGCAACGGAATGGAGTGGGTTATGTGTGGGAACATCCACCAAGATGACAACTGATCCTGCACGTCTTTTGAGTGAGGGGGTGAAACTTGCTGGGCAAACATGGAATGATGTGCAGTCTGTTGTTCCTCTCAGACCTCATCAAACAGATGAGTATGCACTTCATCAAGTAGGAAGAGCGAATCATGATGCAGTGATTCGTGCACTTCGTATTCCCCCCAATAAGGCTGTGCGATTGTATATCGATCATGGAAATGTTGGTTCATGTGGTGTACCGCTAAGCTTGGCTGCACTGATTGAACGAAATAGAATTCAAAAGGGCAGCAGGATCGGGCTAATGGGGATAGGAAGTGGGTTAAATGTAATGATGTTAGGAGTAGAGTGGTGAGTACGGAAGGTTGGAAAGTATTATATCCATACACGGGGAAATTCCTTGATGTCGATGGTGGACGGTTGCATTATTTGGATGAAGGTGACAAAGATGGTCCTGTTTTACTCGCGTTGCATGGCAATCCGACATGGTCTTTTTACTGGAGAGCACTGATAGAAGAGTTTCCGAACCATCGGGTGGTTATCCCCGATCATATTGGTTGTGGACTATCTGACAAACCACAAGATTGGGGGTATAGACTTGCGCAGCATGTCTCCAATGTTCAGGCTCTTGTCGAACATCTAGGACTCAAGAATATCAACTTGATGGTGCATGATTGGGGTGGAGCGATCGGTATGGGGCTGGCGACAGCCGACCCGGATCGGATCCAAAAACTAATCATAACCAATACAGCTGCATTTCTCTCCCCACACATACCAACCACAATAGCGATGTGTCGCATTCCTGTTCTTGGATCATTGATGGTGCGAGGAGGAAATGCTTTTGCATGGGTTGCAACATGGCGTGCAACATACAAAGGTCTTTCAAAAGATGTTAAGGAAGGACTCTTGTTTCCTTATGATTCATGGGGAAATCGAATTGCTACTCATCGATTTGTACTCGATATTCCAATGAAACCAGGTCATCCCAGCTATGATACGCTGCAGGGAATTGAACATAATCTCGTGCGACTCAAAGAGAAACCCATGGTTCTTTTGTGGGGTGATGATGATTTTTGTTTTTCGCCTGTTTTTCGCAAAAAATGGATGGAGATCTTTCCCAATGCGGTTGTACACGCTTGGGATGATGTGGGACACTATGTCATGGAAGATGCTCGAGAACGTGTGATTCCGATTGTACGAGAATTTCTGAACTAGAATTTTATGGGATGTTGAGTGGGCCGGCAATGTTGTTGTTCTCATCGCTCTCAGGAATAAAGTCAAGACTATCGACCATGCACCATGATGTACATCCACTGCATGTACCCTCGTATATAAAGTCAGCCCATGCAGTTTCTCCCGGCGCGAGATCTTCGATTGCAATATATTGACTTCCATCCGTTCCTATTTCAGGAGGGGTACTTAGGTCTGGATATAAATCGACAAAGAAATAGTCTATATTTTCGCTGCCATTATTGGTGACATCGATGAAATAGGAGCGTGTGCCATCATCGTTCAGGAGGGTGTCAAAAAAATCGATAGAAAGGTCATCGGCTGTGTTGGAAGCCATTTCAGAGATATTGAATTGAAAGCTGTTGTTTGACTCTCGGCTCTCTTCAATGGAATTGGTTGTATCGATGTGTACCCAACTCTGTCCGGTATTGTGACCATAAGGGAATGCAAAAGATAGAGTCGCATAGTGATTGGGACTCAAGTATGGGATGTTTTTGTATTCGTCTCCCACGTCATATTCGTCAGGGTCTATTGTTCTTTGCGCCCACACGTCCACCCAAAAATTGTGGGCGCTTGCATTGCCTTGGTTCTTGATGCGGACTTCCATATGTGCCATTCCATCATAAACAAATCCAGATGCTTCTTCGACAATCAAATCCGGG
>NYTD01000022.1 GCA_002683315.1 Deltaproteobacteria bacterium
CCAATGATCTACATTTTATTGCTCGCATGTCAAGAAGATAAGGAAACAGATTCCTCCGAGGAACATGTTGTCGTAGAGGAAGAGACCTGTATAGAAGATGCCTCCAGTCCTATTCCAGATAATGCCGAGTGGATTATTCTTGATGGTCATTCAGATACCGTATTTTCCTTGGCTGATGGTGTTCTTGCAGAATCATGGGAAGGCAACTACGGAACCTACAATCTTAACACAGCACAATTTGAAGGAGGAAATGGATTTGTACTCGATCGGCCTGGCCAAGTGGTGGGTGCACAAGTACAGTGGGCAAACCTTCCGGAACAAACCACGCCCGTACCACTTGCATTTTGGCCTGATTTTGGCAGCAACGGGTACACGTGGGATCGCGATAACCCCATAGCAAAACCAACTCGTTGTCTTTCCAGCGAACAAAATGGAGAATGGATTGACTATACATTACCAGAACAGATTTATTTGAAACAACCGATGCACATCTATGTGGGATACACGCGTCCAGAACGAGAGAGCGGCACTCCTTCCACCACACCAGAGATTCTACAAGAAGACCATCAGCTGACTGAAGAACCATTTACCTCAGGTGGGTGGTTTATCGGTGTAGAAGATGAGCTATACCACCATGGATGGACGACACCATGGTATACATGGCGAATTCGATTGGCCGTGGTGTATGATGCTCCTATCGATGAGACAGATAAACCATTTCAAAAGGATGAATCTATCGAAGCACATTCCCGTGTGGCTTGGGGCGACTTTGATAATGATGGGGATGATGATCTTATGGCATCGGGACCTCGACTCTTTGAAAATCAGGGAGATGGAACCTTTGTGGAAATCTCCGATGTTGCTATTCCTGCCGATATTTCTGGAAGTGGTGGTGTATGGGGTGATTTCAACAATGATGGATGTCTGGACTTTTTCTCACAAGGCAGCGTGGATACACTTTTGCAAAGTAATTGTGGCGAACAAGGAACATATATTTTTGGTGATGCAACCGAAGTGAGTGGTATACACGACAGACAAAATGACCGAGACTGTAATGGAGATGGCGAAGAAGAACACTCTCCAACCGAAGGCTCTGCATGGGTTGATGTGGATGGAGATGGATGGTTGGATTTGTATCTGGCCAACTATGAGTGCTCCAGTGACTTCGATTTTTTCCAAAATTATGACGATCGTTTGTTCCGCAACAATGGAGATGGTACTTTTAGCGAATGGACTGAATCTGCCAATGTCCCCTCTTCCAATCATGCTGGACGGGGTGTTAGTCCAATTGACTTGGATTTTGATGGCGACGTCGATATCTTTGTCAGCAACTATCGCCTCGATCCCAATTTTTATCTTCGAAACAATGGAGATGGAACCCTAAGTGATAAGTCTTTTTACAACGGTACCCAAGGCGAAGCCATGGCTGGAGCATATGGACACACCATTGGATCGGTCTTTGGAGATATTGACAATGATGGTGACTTTGATTTGATTCAAGCCAACCTCGCTCATCCATTCTTTTATTGGTTCTCCGACAAAAGTGCAGTACTTATCAATGATGGAGATGGCAATTTTACAGATGAAGCTCAAGAAAGAGGAATCTATTATCGTGAAACGCATTCCAATCCAACCCTCTTTGATGCAGACAACGATGGAGATCTGGATCTCTTTATCTCCTCGATATACGCGTCTCGCGATTCTGATTTTTATATAAACGACGGAAATGGATTTTTCACATTATCCAATTATGAATCAGGATTGGTGGTCAAAAATGGCTGGGGAACAGCAGCGTCAGATATCGACAATGATGGAGATGTTGATTTCTTCGCGCGCGGCTTATTTACCAACCACAACGAATCCCAAAACTGGCTTCAAGTCCGTGTTGTTGGAGGATTTCACGGTGGTCCCAACGACGGTTGGAGCGAATGGCGTGGAACCAACAACATCAGTGCCATAGGAAGCAATGTCATCATCGAAAGCGATGCACAAACTCAACTGCGTCATGTCTGTGGCGGATCGGGTACCGGTGTTCAAGATAGCATGTATCTCCACGTTGGATTGGGAAGTGATACACAAGCGACTGTGAGCGTATCTTTTATCGGTGGAGAAGAGGTAACCATAGGTCCAATTGATGCAAACCAACGGATCTGGATTCATGAAGATGGTTCCCATGCAGCTGGATGGTCTCCTCCCGAAAACTTCTTTCCTCCTACTGAAGAAGAGTAAGCAACATGGATATTCCCAAAGAACTTCAAGGTCAGCCATGGAGCGCGATCCTTTGGGATGATGTTCAACAATATGCCCATAACATCGATACGCATTTGTCTTTTTCAGACCATCCGGTGATTATCGATGTGGGTGGAAACATCGGTGCCGCTGCACTATTGTTTCATCTAAGATATAAGGCAAAGGTTCTGAGTATTGAAGCCATTGTGGAAACCTATGCACAACTAAAAAACAATTGCTCTTCGTATTCCAACATCACGACGATTCACCAAGCCATCGGTGCGACAACAGAAAATATCACCTTGTATCGGTATCCGCTAGCGCCGGGATTGGGGGGACTGGACTCTTCACGCGGACATATCTGGTATGTACTGTCCATGCAGGTGGCGCATAAGATTTCATGGACTTCAATCAAAGATATATTGATGATGCCTTTTCGTGTGATGGGAACGATATTATGGAGTTTCTTCGCCCTCCTTATTGTTTGGACAAGAAAGAAACAACAAGTTGCACAGAGAACGCTTTCCAATGTAATCGATATCCATCTTGATGAGATGAATATCGATTTGGTCAAAATCGATATTGAAGGACATGAGCTAAAAGCACTTCAAGGTTTGAGATCAGAACATTGGAAACGAATTCAAGCGTTCATTATGGAAGTACATCCACAACATGTACATGAGGTGTTGGAATTACTGAATCAACATGGATTTTCAATCGTGTCACGAGAATCCGCACTTTTGCATGGAGAAAAGATACCTGAGATTCTTATCGCCAACAAAAAAACGTAAAGAATATCACCAAAGAAGCAAAAAACAGACTCTGTACATTACATGTAAAAGGCTGATAGAATCAAGCCATGATTCACGATTTTATTGTCCTATGAATCAAACAGGATAAATATTCACAATCCATGATCGAGAAATATTATGATTGCACTTTTCTTTGCTTGCACCTCCACCATATCGCAGCCCAATCCCGCTGAAGGGATCACTGTCGCAGATCTACAAAGACATGTGGGCGTGCTCGCATCCGATGAGTATATGGGCAGAGGTACTCTGGAGGCCGGTCTTGACAAAGCCGCAAACTATATCTGTGAGGAATTTAAGCGGATTGGACTTCAACCGCTTCATCCCAACAATACGTTTATGGCTCCTTTTACAATGTACAAAGGAGGATATGGAGAAAAAACCGCTCTAAATCTCATCAACGAGAAAACTGAAAAACAAATCCCTACCGATCAGTGGACCGTCTTTGGCTTCTCAGATGAAGGTACAGTAAGCAGTGAGGTTGTATTTGCTGGCTATGGCATCACCGCACCAGAATATGAGTGGGATGATTATGCAAACCTTGATGTGCAAGATAAATTGGTTCTCGTACTGCGCCGAGAACCCGATGCAGACAATCCCAGCAGCACATTTAACGGAACAGAAAGTACCGAACATGGATATTTTCAAACCAAAGCAATGAATGCGGTTAAGCATGGAGCAAAAGGGATGATCTTGGTCACCGATCCTGCATACACAAATCCAAATGAGAATTTCAAAGATCGATTGGAATTATCTTTTGAGCAAGAAATTAAAAAACAGCCTTCTCAAGGCCCTACGTTCTTGGCCGCACATATCTCTCAAAAAGAAGCGGAACAGTGGCTTGGAAGTGGAGTCTTGGATTCATGGCAATACAAGCTTGATACAGGAACTCCTACCTCTGAATTACGTGTACACAAACACGCTGCAACATTAACCGTGGAACGACGTTCTGTGGGAAAAGAAGTCACTCTATATAATGTAGCTGGTCGCCTCCCAGCCACAAGCGGAGAGGAATATCCCCTTCAAGTTGTTGTAGGGGCACACTATGATCATCTGGGAGGTATCGAAGCCCCTACCGATATGATCTACAATGGCGCCGACGATAATGCTTCTGGAACTTCGGCACTACTTGAGCTCGCAGAGGCCTATTCCCAAATCTCAGTTCGCCAACGAGAAATGATATTTGTGGCTTTTTCTGCCGAAGAACTCGGATTATTAGGCTCAAAGGCCTTTGTGAATCAAATAGATACAGAACGCGTCGTAATGATGCTTAATTTTGATATGATTGGGCGAAACTCAGAAAAAGAGATGTCGGTAATCGGAGATGGCTTTGCTACAGATGTTGCCCAGATTGTCACTGAAGCCAACAAAAATATCGATCTGCGGGTAGAACTCGCAGGAGATGACTACTTCGGTGCCAGTGATCACGATTCCTTTTTCCGCAAAGACCGACCATTCTTGTTTTTCTTTACCGGCACCCATGAGGACTATCATCAAGTCACAGATCATGCTGATAAGCTGGATTACAGTCAAATGGAAAAGGTATCTAGACTAGGATTTGAGATGTTAAAGCCCATTGTTGATGGCAGCATCACGCCAACCTTCATCCAACATATCTCTTGGCTGGGGATCAAAATGATTCCTGGCGAGAAAAATATCGTATCTCATGTTGAATTAGGAAGTCGAGCTGACAAGGCTGGTCTTGTGATAGGAGATGAGCTGGTTGCTGTAGGAGAAGAAACCAATAGCGACTCCCTTCCCGGTCTACTCAAGGATATTCCCACCGGAAAGGAAACAAACCTGAGGATTCAAAGAGCAAAATCCATAAATACAGTCAAGGTAACGAGAGCCAAAACTGGGTATGTCGGTGTCTATCCATCTGCGCTATCAGATGAGCAGCGTGAAAAGCTACAGATCATCGACAGCGAAGGTGTCCTTATTCGAGGAGTTTCTGCAGATGGTCCAGCATTCAAAGCAGGACTCAAGGAAAATGATGTCATCTTGCAAATAGAAGGCTCCTCAGTGGTACCCATGTCTCTAGGAAAGGTGTTACGCAAAATCGGTGCAGGAGAGAATGTTACCCTATTGATTCTGCGCAATGGGGAGCGAATGAAGATAGATATGGTGCTCGGTGAACGACCAGAAAGATAGCCGATCAATAGACCGATTATTCTTAAAACACTCATTCTGATGCTTTTTTCGATTCTTGATGCTCCTCTTGATTCCTTCTAGAACACAAAAACACAACTCGTTTTCTTTTGGTTACATTGATGACTTTTATTCCTCTAAACATACACCCGTTCTTATTTATCCTTACAATTTCTCTAGCGTGCACTTCCAACTCTACTATTTTTGACACATCAGAAGACATATCTACCCGTGATGAAGACGAAGATGGATTCCTTGCTTCAGAAGATTGCAATGACCTTGATCCTGACGTCAACCCCAGTATTCCATTTACTTGTGTTTGGTCAAAGATTCCTTCATGCTCGATCGGAAAAGAAGAAATATTCACAGAAGCATCCATGGCTCCACCCGAGTGGAATTCCAATCGCTATGTTGTTCCCCAAGAAGAATTACGAACCCACCTATCGCAATCGATTCAAGCTGCACTTCAAGGAGATGCACCAACAGCTCTANATTCNGCANTCAGCGCAAACTATCATCTCTGTTCAGAAGAAAGNACCCTCCTCTGGTCNGCACCTTCNGGTAGTGGTGGAGCNGCACTNGCACTGNGAACCCATCCTTCGGCANTGGATNTGATTATCGAGACACCCCATTCTTTTTTTGATCTGGGAACACTTTCCGAAGGCGTATCTCTCTTTCAAACCACCAAGGCACGGGCACTTTTATCTTCTGGAACACACAGATGTGCCAGTGATACCCATTCACCATGCTCAGGACAAACCCAAGTCTGTACCCTTTTGTCCAGTGAAGACTTTCGCATTAGCGATATGGCACACACCGACACATCTTTCTTTCACGCAGCTCATCTGGCCATCGCTGACGGGCTGCCAGAAACAACGATCCTTCAACTGCACATGTTTCTTGATCCTGGAGTAAGTGTTTCAAATGGGAAAAGACATGAAACGACAGTCGATCAACCTTCTGCCAGACTTGCCCAAGCCCTTAGCAGAGCACTACCTGATGAGTTGATTACTTCTTGCAACGATTATGGTGCTGGAAATACTGAAGATCGAACATGTGGTACATCCAACACACAAGGAAGACACCTAAACAACTCGGATCATGCTTGTGAAGAAGGAGCATCAAGTGCTTCGGGACGATTCATTCATCTTGAGCAAAATGTATCTGTAATCGAACAAGTAGATGCCATATCAAGCGCCATCATAGAAGCATTTTAGTCTTTGCACACAGAAAAAAAGATGCTGTATGTATCGTTCACAAAAATATTTTCGTGTTCCATACATAAAACATGCTTGTAATGGCCATCACATTAGAACCATACCCAAACAGATACAACTCCATCATGGAGTATTCACGGTTTTTATAGAGCACAAATCGATCCAGGCATAACCAACCTACAAATCCCAATAGACCAAGCGCAAAATACAGCTCAGAAAACCAGAACCAAACCAAAATGGACTCTGCCATCACAATCCCAATAATCAATAATTTGGTGTTGCCTTTTCCTATTTCCGTTCCTGTCGTTCTTCTCCCTCCTTTTCGGTCGGGAACGATATCCATAACCTCACCGATCAATTGAGATTGCATACAAAACAAAATCAAATATACCCAAACCCGCCAATCGGGAATGGGCTGCTCATTAAGCATACAAGACAAAGGCAGTACCAACAAATACCCTACCTGACACAGCAGCTCCAAAGGAGGCTTCGAGCGAAGTCCCCATCCTTTTGCATTGTATATCCAGCAGAAAAATACAGTACCCAACAAAATAGAAAGAACATACCATGAAGACAAATACACCAACAACGGCCAGATGAATAGCTGTACAGCAATCATGGTCCTTGGTAACGATTTCAGCTCATCATGCTTACCTTTGGCACCGAAAAGATAGGTATCCTTTCTGGGATTGTATCGGTCGATATCTTCATCTACAATATCATTCCATCCGTACACCAAAAAATTGAGCGGGAAGGAGACATAAAAAAGCCCCATCCAAAAGACAACGCTGTTCTCCACATCCATACCCGCAGTTGGAAGAAGATACAACCAGATGGTTGGGAACCACAACCCTGGACGCGAAGATTTTAGATAAAACAACAGCCTAAGCATAACAGACAGAGGCTAGAGGGAATAGTTGTGATACGAACCCGTAGCAAAATCATAGATCCGCGCAGAATTTCCTGACACCGTTCCCGTAAATCGGTTTCCTTCGCCATAATCGTACCCTGAAAAATCTGCCACGTTCATGGTCATTTCAATATTGTGTCCTTCTCCATAGTGGTACAACATGAAGGTTCCATCATCATTGTTACCCTGAATGCGAACATTTTGTTCATAGTTGTAGATATTGACATGCTCTGAAGATACGGTACCATCCATACGAATATATACACGATGGGTATCATCATAGATCGACGAGCCTTGTACACTTGAGGTCAACCGAATGGCTA